>JANMGN010000078.1:0-13014 GCA_031374645.1 Chitinophagales bacterium
TTCTGCTCTACAAAATACAAAGATAAGACTAAACATCCGCAACTTATCATTGAATATGAAGAACCTCCGCAAACGCAAACCATAAATAAAGTGATTTGTAGTGGCGAAAGTATAAAAATATTTAACAAAACTTACAATAAAAGCGGTACTTTTTCTGATTCGTCTGTTATTAATGGTGTCAAAACTTTTGCTACTATTAACATCAAAGTTAATGACCCCGTAATGGTTAATGAAATTAAAACATTATGTCCTGATACTCTTTTATTAACTATTGGCGATAAAAAAGTTGGTATTTCAGGTGTTTTTACCAATAAATATAAAACGAATGTAGGCTGCGACAGTACCGTAATTACGACGGTTACAAAAAAAGAACGATGCGAAACTTGCGACAGAGTTTTTATCCCTAATGTTTTTTCACCAAACCAAGATAGTCACAATGATATTATGATGGTTTTTGGAGAAAGCTGTGTCCACAACGTTGATTTATTTCAAGTTTTTGACCTTTGGGGAAATCTACTTTTTGAAAAACGTGATTTTTTACCAAACGACCCTTTGGAAGGCTGGAACGGTTATTTCCGAAATCGGCTCTCTCCACAAGGAACTTATACTTATTTTTGTGTTGTAAGTCGTTTAAACGGAACTACAAAAAAATTCAAAGGAACTTTTAATTTGATATTCTAAACTACATTTTTATCCCGATTCTGCCAGTATAATCTATTCTATTCAATAAAATAGTGATATTATTTGCTGCTAAATACTCGTCAATCGCTTTGCGTGCGCCTTGCCAATGTCCGTAGTCGTCAATAATAAGTACGCCACCTTTTACCAAAAGCGGGAAAAGATGCTCCATTTCGTGTTTTGTAGATTCGTACCAATCTGTATCTAAACGTAATATTGCAATTTTTTTTGGTAAAACATTAGGTATCGTATCTTCTACTTTTCCTTGTATGAAATGTATTTTTTCAAAATCAAAACTTGTTTTTTTCATATTTGATTTCACAGCATCTAATGCAGAATAACACCAAATCTGATCTACTTCTTTGTCACTCGTATTTAGCATTTGCTCCGCTACTTGTCCATCATATTGCAAATCATCATTTGTAGGTTCGCTCATACCGTCATAGGTATCATACATATATATATGACGCTGATTTTCAGCTAATTCGAGCATTTTTTTTGCCATAATCATACTGCTACCACCACGCCAAACACCACACTCAACTACATCTCCTTCTATCTTATTCGCTACGATATATTCGATACTATTGATGAGCGAAAACATACGCTCGGGAGAAGTCATCGTGTAAGGGCTTACAAAACGAATAAGATCAAGGTCGTTTTTACTAAAATCTGGGTAATTTTTTTCATCAAAACCTTTGATTTTTTTTAATTGGTAATTAAATTTTGATAAAATTTTGATAAGCAATTGCTTCATATTTTCTAATTTTTTGCAAAGATACAAAAAAACGCTAAGTATAAAAAATACTTAGCGTTTTTGAAAAATGAAATTTAGTGTATTTTCTACACCGTCGCCATTCTAAACGGAAAAAAGCGAACTTGTTCCCAAACTTTACCTTCAATATACGGCTCGTTTTCAAAATATTGGTCGAGTTCATCATGCGTAGAAAATTGTAGAAAAAGGGTCGAACCTATCATTTGTCCCTCATCATTCAAAATTGCGCCACCCATAATAAAATTACCTGCTGCTTTGAGTTTTGTAATATATTCAAAGTGTAAAGGGCGAACTTCCATTCGGCGTGCTAAAGCGTTTTCGTCTGTGGCGTCAAAGGCTTGTATTTGGTATTGTTGCATTTTTTAATTTTATAAAATATTGATAATGAATTATTTGTATATATACGAAAAGAGCAAAACTCCGTGTTACCGCCATTTTAATTTCAGGTAAGTTAATAACCACTTCCGTTTACATCTCCAATTTTTACACCTTGAAAATCGATTTTATTATCGCTTTGATAAGGTTGAAAAAGTTTGATACTACCCATATTTCCGAGCGTCATATTGGGCATATTGAGGTTTGTAACACGAAAACTCCAAGGCAATTGTTTGTCAAAAGTAGTTTTTAATCCTAAAATAATTTTTCTCGTTTCTACTATATCCGCCGTAGAAACTGAGCCATTTTTGTTTACATCAGCAGCTATCAGTTGCCAATCATTGAGTAACAATTGGGTCGCTAAAATATGTTTTGACATCAATACTAAGTCGGAAGTTGATACACCAGAAACAGCCGCATCTATTTTAAATGGCTGTAAATCAACGCTTACTGCATCTTTCGGAATCAAAATATTAAACGTTTTGGCATAAGAAAAAGTATCTATTTTAAAAGTATTCGTAGGCTTTTCGACTTTTATTACCATCTGAAAAGTAGTACCTTTTTGCATCGGATCATCTATTTTCCCAGCAATAATATCATTTTGTACGGCTTTTCCATCGAGTTCCATTACATTAGAATTCGTCGGGTCGAGCCAATCTTTTAGGCGTGTGGCTGCCGTACCGTTTCCTTCCCAAGACTTACTCAAACGCCCATAATACAAGCCGCTTACCGTACAGCCATTAAAATCGCCACCGTTGAAATTCCCAACCAATTGTTTTTTGTCATTAAATAAACCACAGCCCGACGAACCGACTTCTATAATGCCTTTTGTAGGTGTTGTTTTGAAATGATTTTGCGCTCCTGTGGTCACTTGATTATTCCATTTTATACTGTACGGATAAACAATTGTCGGATTTGTACCATCATTTTCAATGTATTTTTTGATGTCGCCCGAGGCATGATGTACAGACATTACCTTGCCCGCAGGGGCAATTGTAGAACGATTCCAACCGTTGTAACGAGCGTTAAAACTGTTATTAATAGGTGTAGAAATTTCTAATAACAAAAAATCTGTACTTTGCCAACCTGCCCGAACATTACAACCTGTAATCGTCTGAGGAACAGGCTCTTGTGTCGGATTACTACAAGTTGGAGCTTCGTAATCGAAGTCAAATTTCCAAAAATTATAGTAAGGCGTGTAGCCATCTTGACAGTGAAAAGCAGTCAGAATATAAGGTCTTCCGTCTTGTGCTGTATTGTTCATGAGTGTACCTGTACAATAGCCGATTCCTTCTTTCAAAACCATCGTGACACGTACTACTCCTTTTTTGATAATCTGAGCTGCCGAATCTACATCAGGGCAATTGATATTGATATTGCAAGATAGTGAAGTACCGAAGCCGAAATCTGCACGTGCTTCATCGCCTCGACTTTTTTCTGACATAAACGCCTCATTTTGAGGTAATTCCAAATGATATTTTTTATAAATATGATAAGTTTTGGAAATATCAAAACTCGCTTTTTCTTTGCTATTTTTTGGTGCTGTAAAATAAAAAATAGCGGTTTCAGCTTTCAGAAAATCGGTCAAAACAGCATTGTTATTTCCATTGTTTTTTGATGTCAGTACGGCTAAATGCTGCTTTTTGTCAGGCGAAAAAATATATAATTTTGCATTTTCGGGTAAATAAAAATTTTGCAATAAAAAACTCATTCCGTACGCCATATTAGAGCGCAAAGAAAAAGTCCAAGTTCGTAGTTCTTCTGTTTCGCTCCATTCGCCATTTTTTTCCATCGAAAAATTACAATCGATAGGCGCAGCAAAGCGAACATCAAACTCTTTTGCAAAATCTTCTTTTTGAAGTTTTTGTAGGTCTAACTCAGGTAAAACAATAGGGTTTATTTGGCTAAAAGCCGTAGAAGATGGTAAGCTGTTTTGCGCAAATACGCTTTGCAAACTACCAAAATAGCAAGCAAAAACGAAAGCACATAGCAATCGGAATGGTGTTGGGAACATGGGACGGTGTTGTTAATTTGTAAAAACTTATACAAATATATAAAGAAAAAATAAAATATGCAAATTTGATTTTGTTAAAAAAATAAATTTTTAATTGATTTTATATAAGTAATTGATTTTCAATACATTACAAAAAAATCTCTAATTTTGACAAACAAAATTAGAGATTTTTTTTATAAAATAGTCGTTACAAAATATATTTTAACCTAAATAAGATTTCAAGCTGTTGCTATTGTATGCTTTGCGAAGGCGACGGATAGAGCGTTCTTTGATTTGACGGACACGTTCACGAGTAAGCCCAAACATTTCTCCGATTTCTTCTAATGTCAGTGCTTTGTAGCCATTCAGACCATAATAAGCAGAAAGCACTTCTACTTCACGGCTCGAAAGAATAGACAAACCTTGAGCTACTTCTTCACGCAAAGACTCACGCATGAGATCGCCATCGGGACCCATATTATCATCATCGGTTGTAGTGTATAGGTCGAGCATTGTTGCATCGCTATCGTCGCTATTGGAAACGGGCGCATCAAAAGAGAGGTGTCGCATATTGCCTTTAAGCATATTATTGACTTCTTTTGGTGTCATTTCGAGCAAATCTGCCAATTCATCATTCGATGGCTCACGCTCATTGAGTTGAATAAATGACAAAAACGCTTCGTTTACCTTATTGTAAGAACCCACTTTGTTGAGTGGCATACGTACAATACGGGAGTGTTCTACGATAGCTTGCAAGATAGATTGGCGTATCCACCAAACAGCATAAGAAATAAATTTGAAGCCTTTGGTTTCATCAAAGCGTTTTGCAGCTTTCATCAAACCAACATTTCCTTCATTAATAAGGTCACTCAAAGACAAACCTTGGTTTTGGTATTGTTTTGCAACCGATACCACAAAGCGTAGGTTCGAGCGTGTCAAAACTTCCAAAGCCTGTTGATCTCCTTCTCGAATCAATCCTGCAAGACGAGCTTCATCGTCTACAGAAAGCATTGGAATTTTACCAATATCGTTCAGATACTTATCTAACGCAAGACTTTCACGAGAGGTTATTTTATTAGAAATTTTGAGTTGACGCATATAATTTTCTTAGTTTGAAACGGGTTCAATTAATTTTTTTATTCCCTACCTATTATATAAATACGAAAAATACAAAAAAAGTTTCCTTTATCAAAAAAAAACTTGACTTTTTAACAAAAAAATATATTGACCCAACATTTTCTTTACAAAATGTTGATTTTCAGCACTATATAACGATGTTAAAATTTTGATGGAAGCGAGTGAGGAAGGTGTAGTAAAAGTCAAATTTTGTAAGTTTAATTATAAAACAAACATTTTACAATTTTATCTTTTGACTTTTTTTAGTATGTCTTACTGCGTTCCGATGTATTTTCTTTTTATATACTTTCAAAAAAAATGCCAAAAAAAATCTATTTTCAGAAATTGAAGTCTAAACCGTTTTAAACATCAAAATCTGGTGCTTGTAGGTGTTTAAAATGTCCATTGAGTTTGGCACGTTCTTGCAAACGGTGCATTTCTCTGACCAACGGAATCAGTCTTTCGAGATGCGAAAGCATGAAATATTGACGGTCTTCTTCGGCAGTTATTTTCAAAAATTCATACTCTTGTTCGATATTAAAACCAACCTGATGCCCAATCAAATACGTGTTGAAGTCCGTATCTAATTTAGGTAAAGGTTTCGTGATATTTAGTACATCAAAAAGTTCGTGGACATAAGTATATATTTTCCGATTCAACAAAAGGTCAGAATCTGTATCAAAATCAACTCTGTAAACATCGGCAGCACCGTACAAGCGATTTTCAAGTTTTGGATAAAAATCTACGATTTTGAGTAATCCAACACCTCTTGTTTTGATGTCCATCTCTCCATTAGAATACTTTTTTTCGATAGACAAAAGCTCCATTTCTGTACCTATCATCATCAGCTTTTTTTCCACAAATGCAGGCAAACCAAATGTAGTTTCGTTTTCCATACATTCATTTATCATCTGAATATAACGAGGCTCAAAAATATGTAAATTGACATTTTCGCCAGGAAAAACGACCATTCCCAAAGGAAATACAGGTAAATTTATTGTTTTAGGCATGATAAAAAATTAGGGTTTTGATGGTAAAATTTCACAAACAGATAAAATTGGCGTTTTTGTAGTACTACACATTGGTTTTTATAAATCAAAAGTAAGCGTTTTTTTCAATTTTTAACGGCTTTATGTTTTTTTTATTACATTTGCAGTAGAAAAAACCTATAATATGTCGGAAATCAAACAAAAAATCCAAGAACTCGCTGAGATTATCAAAGAAGATTGTGTTTTGGTCATTGGACCAAATGCTTATCTATGCGATACACCAAACGGCGAAAAATCACTTTTTGAGCTGATTTCACAGAATTTGGTGGCAGAAGTGCCTGATTTGCAGGAAGTTGCAAAAAATAATGACTTTCATTTGTTGGCTTCTGAGTTTGCTCGAAACAAAAGCGATGTTGCCTTGAAACTAAAAATCAAGGATTTTTATAAAAATGTGCCACCCAATTTTTCGATGCTCGAAACCTTGGCTAAACTTCCTTTTTCACTCATCATCAATACTACGCCTGATGATTTGTTGTTTCGAGTTTTTCAAAAAATGGGAAAATTGCAAACGCAAACTGCTTTTTATCATTACAAAAAGCAAGACCAAAACGAAAAAATAGAAGGAACGGTAGATAAACCGTTGATTTACAATTTTTTAGGAAAATTGGAAGAACGCAATTCGCTCGTTTTGACACATGAGGAGCAATTGGCTTTTGTCAAAAACATCATTTCAGAAGATGCAGGTTTGCCAAAGCAGCTTTTGGCAACGCTTAAAGAAAAAACTCATTACATTTTCATTGGTTTTGATTTTGAATATTGGTATTTGCGACTGATGTTTCAGACCTTGAATTTGGACAAATACAAAAATGAAGCAATGGCTTTTCAAGCCAATAATCAGCCTTTGCGCACGCCTACAAAGATTTTTTTCAACCATGAATACAAAATGGAATTTGTGGAAGAAACGCCCGAACTGTTTTTGCAACTATTGAGCGATGCCGTCAATGGCTCGAAAACACCAAGTCAAAACAATGCCGCAACAGGTCAAACTATCTATGTGCTGTATCATCAAAATGATGCTGAAATGTTTGACAAATTCAAAACAAGTATTGCGTTTGTTTTGAAGAAAAATAATATACAACTCCTTGATAATCAAAGTTTTGAAGGCGGAGAAACACAACTTGTTCAAGAGAAAAATATAGCTGCGGCTACCTTGATTTTGCCCTTGATAAGTAGCCGATTTTTGGCAGACAACACTGGTGTAATGTCCTTGTTGGATTATGCTGCAAAGCAAGCAAACAAAAAAATCGTACCGATTTTGTTGAAACCATGTAGTTTTGACATGATAGAAGACAGCTATACTTTTCATAGCGTTTTACCTGCAAAAGAGGAATTTATCAGTCAAAAAAGTGACCTCGATACCGCTTTTAGAACCATCGCAACCCAAATCGAAATCATCTTAAAAACGCTTGCCGCATGAAAGAATTAGTCTATCGTTATCCTGGACCTTATCCTTTTGATGAAGCGCAAAAGGACTTGTTTTTTGGTCGTGACCGAGAGTCGCAAGAGTTGTTTTATATGGTTGCTGCCGAGCGTTTGGTCGTTCTTTTTGCCAAATCTGGTATCGGAAAAACCTCGCTTTTACAGGCAGGTGTTACACCGAAATTGCGTCAAGCGAACATCGCTCCCATCAACATTCGTTTCAATGATACGAGCAAATCGCCCTTGCAAATTTTCAAGGATATTTTTTGCGAAAAAACAAATCAAACACTTGACAATCAAGACATTACGCTTTGGGAATTGTTGAAAAATACGCAACTCGAAAAGGATGAAAAAACCCAAACACCTTTGCTGATTTTAGACCAATTTGAGGAACTTTTTACCTTAAATTTTGACTTTGCGGCTCGTTTGGAATTTTTTAATGCCTTGTCTTATTTGGTCAGTGGCGATATGCCCGACGAGGTATTTGAGCATTTGGCAAAAAGCGGAAAACTCAGCGACAAGGAAATACGAGATTTTGAAAAACCACCTTTGTTGAAAATTGTCATTGCGTTGCGTTCCGATATGTTGCATTATTTGGACGAGATTTCGATGCCAATTCCGAGCATTTTACGCAACCGTTATCAGTTGCTTCCGCTAAAAGACAATGCGGCACGGGAAGCGATTGAAAAACCTGCCGCAGCCGAAGGCGAAAATTTCAAAATCACAGAGCGTTTTGGCTTCACGCCCAATGCGATGCAAGACATGATGCAGGTGTTGAGCAAAGACAATGAAGTGGAAAGTTTTCAGTTGCAGTTGGTTTGTCGTGGCATTGAGGAAAAGATTTTGAAAGGAAAACGCAGCAAATACGATGCTTTTCACTTAGCCGCAATGGACAAAAATGGCTTGAAACAACTGAACGCTGATTTTTTTGGCGGCAAAGAAGGCATACAGTTTTTTATCGAAAATTTTTATCGTGAGGTTTTACAGAAATTGGAGCAAGTCCTTCCTTCGGAGGGATTTAGGGAGGATAATTCAGATTTAGGACAGCAAATAATTGAAAATCAGCTACTTACAGATAGCGGACGACGACGAAGCGTGGACAAAGAAACCCTTTTAGAAAATGGCGCAACGGAGCAAATCTTAGCCCATTTTGAACAAGAACGCCTACTCCGCAAAGAACCTCGCATGAATACTTTTTACTACGAACTTAGCCACGATACACTCGTCGAGCCGATTTTGAAAGTGAAAAAAGAGCGTTTGGAACGAGAAGAAAAAATACGTTTGGAGCAAGAGCGCATCGCCGCCGAAGCAAAGGCAAAAGAAGAAGAAGTAAAACGAAAAGCTGCCGAACGGCAGCGTAGAAATGCAAGGTTGTTGGCGATGAGTGCGGTCATTGGGTTGGTGTTGGCGTTGGTGTCGGCATTTTACGCTTGGCAGCAAACGGAAAAAGCAAATAAACAAACTGAAATTGCCAATGAAGCTACGCAAAAAGCAAAAGAGCGAAATGTTTCTTTTTTGAAAGAAAAAATAAATAATAAACAATTGGAAATCAAAGGTTTAGAAAGAAGCAATGAAGTTTTTCGTGTTTCCAACGATGCCGCTTTGATTAAGAGAAATAAGCAAAAAATACTATTTATCGAAAAGGAGATAAAGGCGTTGGAAGCGGAGATTGGTGTTTTGCCCCCGACCCCTAAAGGGGAGTAAAGTTTGGGTTATTCATTTTTTAGGAAAAATAGCTTGTATTTTAATTTTTTTTCAAATTATTTAATTTTTTTAAGATTGTCCACAATTTTGGCGAAAAAAAGGTTTTTTTTAACAAATATGGCTCTTTGACAATTATGGCGGCAATTTCATTATGCACAAGATTTATGTGATGCTATTTTTCATAAATATTTGATTATCAGTTGTTTATGAAAAATAAAAATTAATAAAAGTAAAGTACTTTTATTTTGCCGCTAAAATTGTCAAAGAGCCACAAATATTATTTAAAATATTATACAAATATCTGATTATCAAATATTTAATATTGAAAAAATACGTGTTTTGATATTGAATACTAATCTTCCGCCAAAATCATGGATGAACAATTAAAATTAAAAATTAATATTTTTTTGTATAAACCGTTATTTATTAATATGTTATAAATGTATTTTTTAATTATTTAAAATGCCTGACCTCTAAAAAAATGGAAATTAGGGAACGCAATATTTTTTTGGAAAAAATAAAAACAATGTTTAACATTTTCCAAAAAATTCAATTCCCTCCACTGTACTCCCCTTTAGGGGTCGGGGGCAAAACACCACAAAATGCAAGAAAAAAAACCAATGTCACACAATGCAGACTATCGCCTTTTTCAATTTGCGATGGAGAACCGCACGAAACCTACAGCAGCGGAAGCATTACTTTGGGAACAGTTGAAAAACAAGCAACTGAACGGTGCAAAATTTAGAAGGCAGCATCCTATAGGAAATTTTATTTTGGATTTTTATTGTCATGCGGCATTGCTTGGGATTGAAGTTGATGGCGAATACCACAATGACCCTTCGCAACGAGCAGCAGACGAGGCGAGAAGCGAAGCACTACTCGAAGAAACAGGAATTAAGATCCTTCGTTTTTCCAATGCCGAAGTGATACAGGATATACAAGGCGTAATGACAACGATTGCTAACACGTTGAGTTTTTTACAAAAAAATTAAAACACTAAAAAAATGAAACATATACTATTCCTCTTACTACTCGTCATGGCAACGGAAGCGAAAGCGCAATGCCCACAATACGAGCGATTGCTACAAGAAGCGAAGGCTTTTTTGCAAAAAGAAAAATACATTGCCGCTATCAACAAGCTCAGTACCGCAAGGGAACACTGCCCTGCAAAAAGCAAAAACATAGATGTAGAAATAGAAAAAGTAGTGGCTGCCATAGAAAAAAAGAAAAAAGAAGCAGACGACAATGCGAAAAATGCAAAAATAGCGCAAAAAGCCACTCAAAAAGAAAAAAACAAAGCGGATAGTCTTTTTGTTATTGCAAAAAATGCGAGAGCAGTAGCTGAAAATGAAAAGGATAAGGCTATATTAAGTGAAAAAATATCAATTCTTGCTCAAAAACAAGCGGAGATAAATGCAAAAATAGCGAAAATTGCACAGGTTCAGTCCGACTCCGCCAAAAACAAATCTAATGCTGTTTTAGATAAAATATATTTTTATAATAACAGGTTTGGATTAGCATACGATAAAAATTTAAGTAATTATGGATTTATTGACAAGAACTTAAATATAAAAATAGCATATAAATATAGCCAAGCATTACCTTTTGATTGGCGAGGTTTTGCAAAAGTAAAAAATACTGGAACTTTCTACCTAATCGATACACTGGGAACAGAATATCAATTAGCAACAAATTTATCCGAATTGAACTGGAGAAATACAGCCTTAGATTTAGGCGACAAAGAGTTGAATATTTTACCAGATTGTGTTTTGGACAACATACAAATAAAAGTACTATTACTTAATTTTAATAAAATTAAAGCATTACCTAAAACTTTTGGAGACTTAAAAAACTTGTATTCTCTAAATTTGAACTATAATCAACTACAGAGCTTGCCTAATAGTTTTACTAAATTAGAAAATTTAGTAGAACTTGATTTAAGCGATAATAAATTAAGGAAACTGCCCAATAATTTTGAGTTATTAAGTAACTTAGTAACACTTAATTTAAGTTCTAATGAACTTGATAGCTTACCTAATAACTTCAATAAACTAAAAAAATTAGTATCACTTGATTTAGATAACAATCAACTAACAAAATTATCAAAGAATTTTTGTGAATTAGAAAATTTGACTGATCTAAGTTTAAGAAGAAATAAGTTAACCGAACTACCCAGTAATTTTAATAAATTGAAAAAATTAACGTATCTTAGTTTATGGGATACTAAAATTTCAAAGTTACCCAATAATTTTTGCGAATTAAAAGAACTTATTCAACTTGGATTACATGGAAATTTAATAGATAGTATACCCAATAGCTTTAGTGGATTAAAAAATTTAAGATGGCTTGATTTGAGCAATAACAAATTGCTAAACTTACCTTATAATTTTTATGAGTTAGAAAATTTGAATAGGTTATATTTGAATTATAATCAATTAAAAATTTTACCGAATAATTTTAATAAACTTAAAAAGTTGGTAGAACTTGATTTGACTCATAATCAATTAGATAGTATTTCAAGTAACTTTCATGAATTACAAAATTTGAATACAATACACTTGGCCTCCAATGAGCTATTAAGTTTACCAAATAACTTTAGTAACCTATCAAATTTAACTTGGCTTGATTTAAGCGATAATAAATTGGTAAAACTGCCAGATAACTTTACAAATTTAAAAAATTTAAAAACTCTTAATTTGAGTTCAAATGACCTCGAAAAGTTACCAAATAATTTTAATAAATTAATTAATTTGCAATATTTAGACTTGAGTGACAACCCAATTCCAAAAGAAGAACAAGAGAAAATTAAGCAATGGCTACCAAATTGTAAGATAGAGTTTTAAATTATCCCATCCGTCCATCAAGCGGAAGTCGCACGGATAAAAAAGCTACTGAGCGAGTGATGCGTAGAAGCCCCCGACCCCTAAAGGGGCGTAAATTCTAGTAAATTCAATAATTTTGGAAAAAGATAAACAATGTTTTAAGCTTTTCAAAGTTATGTTTTAAGTTTTCCAAAATTTTGGACGACTCACTATTTACTCCCCTTTAGGGGTCGGGGGCTTCAAAAGCAAAGCAAAAAAATCTGTATTCCACTGAAAAATCAAAACTTTACAATAAAAAAACCATTACAAACAATGGACGAAAAACAAAAGCAAAATATGTCCCATCATGCAAATTATCGTTTATTTCAATTTGCTGCGGAGAATCGAAAACAGCCGACCGAAGCAGAGGCTTTGCTTTGGGAACAGTTGAGAAACAAGCAATTGAAAGGAGCTAAATTTAGAAGGCAGCACCCGATTGGAAATTTTATTTTGGATTTCTATTGCCATGCGGCAAAACTTGGCGTAGAGTTAGACGGTTCGTATCATGACAACCCTTCGCAAAAAGAATAT
Organism: Chitinophagales bacterium; assembly: GCA_031374645.1. Taxonomy (GTDB): domain Bacteria; phylum Bacteroidota; class Bacteroidia; order Chitinophagales; family Saprospiraceae; genus CANHEE01. The sequence goes on from JANMGN010000078.1 coordinate 12,502, forward strand.
GATACACTAAGAGATGTAGCACTTTTGGAAGAAGCAAAAATTCGGACACTTCGATTCTCTAACGAAGACGTAAAACAAAATATTCAAACAGTAGTGGAAACGATTGAAAATTATTTGGTTGATAAATAATTACGAACCGTGAGCATTTCAACCAAAAACAAATGATGGAAACTACATCGCAGCCAAACTCCCTACGGTTGTGTGACAGCGATGTGTAGGCATGAAAAGTATAATTTTTTTTGAAAAACGAAGAAAAAAATATAACTTTGCCTTTAATAAAAAATATAGTAAAAACTTAGGCATACACCCAATCGACAGTTTTATTACTGAAAATATCATTAATAGCCTTAAAAACATTGATATTATGTTTTCTTGTAAAAACTTAGGCATACACCCAATCGACAGTTTTATTACTGAAAATATCATTAATAGCCTTAAAAACATTGATATTATGTTTTCTTAAAGAAGAAATGAAAGATTGAATACGAGCATAATTTTTAGCACCATCGAAAG
>JANMGN010000767.1:0-7438 GCA_031374645.1 Chitinophagales bacterium
AATTCATTTTGCTTAGTACAGGGTTACTCCATAACCTCAACAATAGCAAACGAACGCCTGCGCTTGTCTATATGCGAATAGTATATAGCAAAGTCAGGCGTAACGCTGTAGCTACTGTTGTTGATTGTCTAAAAGATTGGAGTATTTTGTACTACAACAAACAGTATTTTTAAAGCGAATACGCAAAAAATCAAAATAAAAAGATTGTTTTCACAATCACAACACAATATTACTCATTTTTTCTGAACTATCTATTTTTTTGATAAAAAATTATCAAAACATATCAGCTAAAACCTAAAAAATTCGTTTCTTTGCAGCCCTATTTATTTTAATTTATCAGGTAAAAATATGATTCAAAAACACTTAGAACTCACCGCAGAAGCGTTGGGTATTCCTTTGCACAAAGTAAAAAATACGGCAAGTTTGTTGGCAGAAGGTGCGACTATTCCTTTTATTTCTCGTTACCGAAAAGAAGCGACAGGCTCGCTTGATGAAGTAGAAATTGCAGACATCAAAAAACAAATTGACCGCTTGGCAGAGGTAGAAAAACGACGTGAAAGTATCCTTGGCTCTATTGAAGAACAAGGAAAATTGACGGACGATTTGCGACAAAGAATCATGAATTCTTACAATTTGACAGAACTCGAAGATCTTTATTTGCCTTACAAACGCAAGCGTAAAACACGTGCTTCGGTTGCTCGGGAGCGAGGTCTTGAGCCTTTGGCATTGCGTATTTTTGCCCAAAAAGACAACGATGATCCAGTAGATTTGGCTGCAAACTACATCACAGCCGATGTGCCTACACAAGAAGATGCACTGCAAGGCGCACGTGATATTATTGCCGAAATTATCTCAGAAAATGAGGTTTCTCGTAACAAAACACGTTATTATTTTGAAAAAACAGGTTTTGTAATCGCAAAAGTAGTGAAAGGGAAAGATGAAGAAGGCATAAAATATAAGGATTATTACAAGTTTGAAGAAGCACTCAAAACGATTCCTTCGCATCGCTTGTTGGCTATTCGCAGAGGCGAAGAAGAAGGCTTTTTGCGAGTGAGTATCGAGCCAAATGTCGAAGATGTTTTGTATGCTTTGGAAAAAGAATTTTTGACTGGTTTTGGAGATACGACACAGCAAGTAAAAGAGGCTTTGGTGGACAGTTACGAGCGTTTGTTGTCGCCGTCTATCGAAACCGAATTTAGGAATATTTCAAAGGAAAAAGCGGACATCGAAGCGATAAAAGTATTTGCAGATAACCTTCGGCAGTTACTCCTACAAGCTCCGTTGGGACAAAAACGGATTTTGGCAATAGACCCTGGTTTTCGTACAGGTTGCAAAATTGTTTGTTTAGATGCGTCTGGAAATTTATTGTTGAATACGACTATTTATCCGCATCCGCCTCAAAATGAAGAAGCTGCAAGTTTGCAAAAATTACGGGAGTTGGTTATAAAATACGAAATAGACGCAGTCGCAATCGGCAACGGAACAGCAGGTCGGGAATCGATGGATTTGATGAAAAAATTAGATACACCTCGCTCGCTCGCTTTGTATTCTGTCAATGAAAATGGAGCTTCTATTTATTCGGCTTCGGACGTAGCTCGAGAGGAGTTTCCAGACCAAGATGTGACCGTTCGTGGCTCGGTTTCTATTGGTCGTCGTTTGGCAGATCCTTTGGCGGAGTTGGTAAAAATTGATGCTAAAAGCATAGGCGTAGGTCAATATCAACACGATGTCAATCAGACTTTGTTAAAAGATAGTTTGGATAGGGTAGTGGAGAGTTGTGTGAACTCGGTAGGTATTAATTTGAATACTGCAAGTAAGCATTTATTGATGTATGTTTCTGGCTTAGGACCAACACTTGCGCAAAATATAGTTACGTATCGTGCTGAAAATGGTGCATTTACGAACCGTGCGCAGGTGAAAAAAGTTCCTCGTATGGGCGATAAAGCATTTGAGCAGTGCGCTGGATTTTTGCGTGTTCGTGATGCTAAAAACCCTTTGGATAACACGGCAGTGCATCCAGAAAGCTATCATATTGTAGAAAATATGGCGAAAGATTTGGCTTGTGATGTCAAAGAACTCATCAAAAATGGAGCAAAACGCAAGGAAATCGTACTTAGAAATTATGTGACAGATAAGGTTGGTTTACCTACTTTACAAGATATTTTGAAAGAATTAGAAAAACCTGGGCTTGATCCTCGTGGCGAAGCTGCACCTTTCGAGTTTGGCGACGTTCGCTCTATGGACGATCTTCATGAAGGTATGATTTTACCAGGAATCGTGACGAATATTACTAAATTTGGTGCTTTTGTGGATATTGGAGTGAAACAAGATGGCTTGGTACATATTTCTCAAATGGCGAATCGTTTTATCAAAGACCCGAACGAAATCGTCAAACTTACACAGCAAGTAACCGTGAAAGTTACAGAAATAGACTTGATAAGAAAAAGAATATTTTTGAGTATGAAAGACGCTTAAAAATTAAAAATAAAAAATTCTAAATAATTGATTATCAATTATTTAGAATTTTAAATTAAATTTAGCAAAATGAAAAATTTCAGATTAGGCATATTGATTTTAGGACTACTATGTACTTCGTATGGTATCTATTACAATGCAAATCGTTATGTAAAAGTTCCCGATACAGCGCATTTATACGATTTATTGCCGCCCTGTATTGTTTTTATAGTGTTTCTTATTCAGTTGATTTATTTTGTAAAAACAAAAGATAGAAAGTGAAAAAAAATATCTTACTAACAGGCGCATCAGGAATGATAGGCAACGAATTGTTAAAAATTTGTATAGCAAGTGATGAGGTTGTTTCTGTAACGAGTTTAGTCCGCCGAAAAGGAAATATCACATCGCCAAAATTGACAGAAATTGTCGTTGCTGATTTTTCGGATTACAGCAATTTTAGCAACGAATTTCAAGCAATAGACTTAGTTTTTTTCTGTTTGGGTGTTTATACAGGAGCAGTTCCACGTGACGAGTTTCGTAAAATTACGGTCGATTATCCTGTGAATTTGGCAAAAAAACTTATAGAAAGTAACAAAAATGCTACTTTTTGTTTATTGAGTGGACAAGGTGCTGACCGTAGCGAAAAGAGCAGCATGATGTTTGCGAAGGATAAAGGCGCAGCCGAAAATCAATTGGCAGCTCTTGGTTTTAAAGCATTTTACAGTTTTCGACCAGGTTATATTTATCCAGTAGAGCCACGCAATGAGCCTAATTTTTCGTACAAAATGATGCGTTTTTTGTACCCTGTTATCCAACTTTTGGGCAAAAATTTTAGCGTAAAATCTACAAAATTAGCTCAAACGATGTTCGATGTAGGCATGAAAGGAGCAGACAAAGAAGTTTTAGAAAATAAAGATATTGTGGAAATAAATAATGTATAATGATGAATAGCAATGCTCGATTTTACATTGAAAATTATCTACATGAAAAATTCATCATTCCTAATTATTCATTCAGCATTTTATTTATACTTTGAAAACAATTTTTCGATTAAAAAAATACATCAAAAACCAGACTAAAACGGAAGTGAAAACACGACTTGGCAATCGGGCAAAACCTAAATAATCGCTTACAATAGCCGTCATAATAACGTTTGACGCAATGGAAAATGCTTGACCAACTAAAAAATTATTACGCTGATGTGCCTCGCTTTCCTTAGATTTTTTAAAAACCCAATAGCGATACAGCAGCCAAGTGACAAACGTCCCTATCAACATCCCAATCAAAGTAGCGGTAGCGACAAAACTCAAATTGGCGTATTCTAAAAGTTTGAAAACACTAAAATCCGCTACTGTCGCTATAATAGAAACAATTGTATATTTTAAAGTTAAATTCATGTTTTACGCGTCGAATTACTAATTTTTTCAAAAAATTCATCATTTAAAAAAATTCATCATTCAAAAAATTAATTACCTCCCAATAAACTCAGGCTTTCTTTTTTCTAAAAAAGAATTGACGCCTTCTTTGTAATCTGCCGTTTTACTTGCCTTAGTTTGTAACTCATCTTCGAGTTCGAGTTGTTCCGAAAGGGTGTTATTCATAGACGCATTGAGTGCTTTTTTAGTAAGCCAAAGCGCTTCTGTTGGCATCGTTGCCAATTGAAAAACGGTCTTATTCACGAAATCCCAAAACGTATCGTCAGGGATAGATTTATAAATCATGCCTATTTTTTCGGCATCGTCAGCAGATACTTTTTCGCCCAAAAGCATCATGGCACTCGCTCTTTGAAAACCTACCAAACGAGGCAAAAAGAACGTGCCACCGCTATCAGGAATAAGTCCAATTTTAGAAAATGCCTGTATAAAACTCGCTGATTGTGAGGCGATTACGATGTCGCAAGCCAAAGCTAAGTTTGCACCAGCACCAGCCGCAACGCCATTTACAGCCGCCACAACAGGCTTGCGCAAATTCCTAATTCGCTCTACGATTGGGTTATAGTGTTCTTGCAAAATTTGTGATAATTCGGGCGCATTCGGAGCGATGATTTCGCCCAAATCTTGACCTGCACAAAAGGCACGACCTTCGCCCGAAATCGCTATGGCTCTGATGTCGTCACGTTCTTGGCACTCGTCCAAAATAGCTTGTACTTCAAGAGCCATTGCTCGATTGAAGCTATTGAAAACGCTCGGTCGATTGAGCAAAATAAAAGCACAATTGTTTTGTACCGTAAAAATAGTTGTCTTTTCCATAATTTTTTTTCAGACACAAAAATAGGTAAATTTTAGAATTATTTTTTCATCAAAATAAAAAAATAGTATTTTCGTTTTAAAACGAGCAGAATAATCAATTACTGTTTACTTGGAATTTTCATTTTTATAAAAAAATATGCGCTACACAAAAATATTATTTTTTGCCATTTTTCTGTTTTTTAACCTTCAAAATAACTTTGGACAAAGCCTTCGTGAACTTGAACCAAAACTTGCTGCACTGGCAAAAATCATGGTACAAGACACGTTTGCGCCCAATCGTCGGAAAGCTGCCGAAGAATTTAATCCACTGTTTATCAGTGCTTTACAACAAAAAGACGCTTTCAAATATCGTTTTGATAGCTTACAAAATATTTCGATGCAAGCTCCTGCGGACAGTAGTTTTCGGATGTTTACGTGGCAATTGGTCAAAGATCCTGAGCATTATCAGTATTTTGGAGTGATACAAATGAAAGGTAAAAAACCACGTGTGATTGTTCTCAACGACAGATTTCAAGAGATAGAAGAAAAGGAATTTGAGACTTGTACGCCCGAAAACTGGTGCGGCGGAGTGATTTATAAAATGAAAGAATTTCAAGGAAAAGGAGGAAAACAATACTTGCTTTTTGGTTACAACATCAATAAAATGTACGAACGCACCAAATTTGTAGATGTGATGAAGTACCGTGACGGGAAATTTACGTTTGGTGCGCCGCTTTTTGTCCAAAAAGGTAAAGAAACCCGAAAACGTATTTTGATGACTTATGGTGCAGACGCAAAAGCTCGTATGAATTTTGATGAACAAATGCAAATGATTGTTTTTGACCACCTTATTGCTCAAAAAAATGAAATTACAGGTCTAACGATGGTTCCTGATGGCGATTTTGAAGGCTATAAATTGGAAAAAGGCGTTTGGCAATACGTGGAAGATGCCGTAAAAACTACACCTATGGATAAACCGATGTTTCCTAATCCTGTTTTAGACAAACGAAAGGGTAGGGATATTACAGGGAAAAAAGTTAGAAAAAAATAAAAAAAAACGGAATTATTTATCAATTGAAACAAATAACTACTTAATAGTCAAATACTTATATTAATTAAAAAATTAAAAAATTAAAAAATTAAAAAATATCAGTTTTGAAAAGTAGTGTCTAAAACAAAGGGCGTTTTTGATACCATGACAACGAATAATATACTTATTCGAGCTTTTTGTCATTAAGTAGTTGGGCTAAAATAATCATAATTTTTTTAAAGGGAAGTCGTTGTAAAATAACAACGTAACCTCCTTGCAGTCAGTTACTTATGTTATTTTACAACGCCAAAAAAATTATCGATTATTTCTATACGCCTACTTAAAACGCCCTTTGTGTATATTGCTCATTTTTATTGAAAAATAAAAAACTACAATCTCACTTTATAAATACTTAATAATCAACCTATTAATGTTTGTTTTAGTAGATAATCCCGAAAAAAAGCCCTTTGTAATTCATTCACAAAGGGCTTTTTTTATTTTAAAAATCTATATCGGTTTTTTTGAGAACAAACGTTTTTACGCCATCTTTTTGCTTTACGGTGATGCTGACTTCTGTTCTTGTATCTTCTTCCTTTCCTCTAATTTTTACCATATTATTATATTCTTCTCTGGATATTTTGCTCAAATCTATTCCATCAATAACCAATAATTGTTCTCCAATTTGCAAATTCACAGCACTCGCAGAAGATTTTTCAAAAATATTGGCTATCACAACTTTATCCTCACGATAAGTATAATAAAAACCAAAGGTATTTTCAATTTTTTTCACAGGCTTTCGTATTGGCTGAAAACCAATTTTTTTAGCCTTCCAATCAAGTGTTACCGTATAATTTCTCAAAAAATAATAACCCATAGTAGCCCGAACACGTGGGTCAAATGTAATAGGATTATCTTTCAAAATCCAGCCACCATCAAAACGCAGGTAAGGCGCAGCAGCGTGTCGCAATGTATCTATGCCCAAACCACTACTTTTAGCTCTATAAGATTTCAAATATTTCACCGTAGGTGGTAAAAATCTATTTCTTATGCTTTCGTGAATACTAAAATTGGTATGATCAGTAGTAGAAATTTTAGTTCTAACTCTTAAATATGGGCTAAAATAAGTATTAAACGAAGGCCTTCCATTTATAAGCGGACGAAAATCAATATATTTGGTATCTGCCGAAGATAAAGAATCACTAAAATTAGTGAGTATAATTTTTTTGCGCTGATAATCAATTTGCCAAATCGCACTACGCATCAAATTTGCACCTATCACACCCGACGTATTAAAAACTTTGTTGCAATCTCTATCTTCCAAAATAACAACATTAGAAGCAAAATCAATACCTCCAATATTGATGTTAGGAACATTGTTGAAATACAATTGCTTATCTTTATATTTCAAATCTTTGGAGTGTTTCAATTCAATTTTTTTGTGTTTTGTAAGTTTAGTTTATTGGCTAAGTCAGGCGAAATCGAACACTCAGAATTGGTGTCGAACACAAAATCGTAAGTTTCATTTTCAATTTTTACTGGAATAATTATCATCCCATATTGAAGTACAAAAGGAATTTCTTTACGAAAATAACCATTTTGAGCAACTATTGAAGAAGGTTTTTTATAAATTTTTACTACCTCCCAAATTTTAATAACTTTACAATTGCTAAAAAATAAAAGGGTATTTAATGCTAAAAAATAAAAGATAGTTTTTTTCATGATGTAT
>JANMGN010000089.1:0-14883 GCA_031374645.1 Chitinophagales bacterium
AAATGACATAATGCACGCACAAATAACGCTTCGCCGTTGATATTATTTTTTTCATCTTCTTCAAAATCTTCTTTTTTCAAATTATCAATATTTGCCAAAATTTGATTAGAGATATTGATAGGATTGTAGATTGCCAACCACATTTGCTCAATAAGGATGTTACTTGGTGTAACAGATTTTAATGTACCAAATTGGTCGTAAGAAATATTGGCATAGCCACCGTTTGCACCATTATCACTATGTGCATCTATTGACAAAGGGAACGTGCCACCATAGTAATCTTTGTTGCCCATTGCAGCATACATTCCAATACGAGCAGAACGAAAACCGTTTGCCGAAGTAAAAACATTTTCTTGCAAAACGCCGTCAGGAGGTTCTAATTCCAAAAAATTACAAGAAGGGAGCGTTATTGCTCCTAAAAATAAAATACTTATAGCAAAATAAGTAATTTTATTTTTTATTAAATAGGTATATGTTGTTATTTTTTTCATTTTATTTATTGTCAAAATTATTTTGAGTTTTCTTGCATTTTTGGATTAAAATGTAGCATTTACACCAATAGTATAAGTTTTTGCTTGCGGATAAGTTGCATAATCTGCACCTGCTGTTTTATCTAAACCTCCACCGTTTGTACTTACTTCTGGGTCAAACCAAGAGTAGTTCGTAAAAACAAAAGGATTTTGAACTTGCGTGAAAATACGTGCTTGGCTAAATACTCTTATATTTTTAGGGCGAATGGTAAAACCTAAATTTATAGTACGGATACGCCAAAACGAACCATCTTCTACAAATGCCGAATTGGCATCTAAATAAGTACGATTGATAAGAGATGCTCTTGGAACAGTCGTAATATCGCCAGGTTTTTGCCAGCGTTTGTTCACTTCTGTTGTAGGATTTGCAAAAATTTGATTGATTTCCAAAATGTTTGTTTCTTCATTTACAGACCAACCACCATCAGACCAACCTGTGTTTCCAAAGAAATAACGATTAAAATTATAGACTTGATTGCCCAAACTAAACTGGTTTGCAATACTAAAATCAAATTTTTTGTAAGTAAAATTAAAATTTAGACCACCAAAAACATCAGGAGTAGCTTTGCCAATAATTTGTGCATCGTCTCCATCAAATTTTCCATCGTTGTTTAAATCTTCGTATTCCATTTCGCCAGTATCAGAATTTACACCTATCGCTTTTACGCCCCAAAAAGAGCTAACGGGATACCCTACTTTTGAAACGTGAGAAGCCGATACGTCATTATATATGTATAGCAATTCTCCATCACCGTATTTTGCCAATGATTTTATTTCATTTTTGATAAAAGTAGCATTGAAATTAACAGCCATCGTGAATTTCCCTGTATTGATAGGCGTTCCGTACAATTGTAATTCAAGACCTTTATTTTCTACTTCTCCAGCATTGCTTGTTACTGTTTTAAAACCTGTTGTACCTGCTGTGATTACATCGTTCAAAAGTTTTGTTTTGTTTGACTTGAATACTTCTACCGAGCCACCGTAACGACCTTTTTTAAATTCAAAATCAAAACCAGCATTTAACATTTTATTTTGTTGCCAACCCAAAGCAGCATCTACATTGTTCAAAGGACGTAAACCAGAAAGACCGTTGTAAATAGTTGCGCCCCAAAGTGCTCTATTACGGAAATCGCCAATTTCTTGGTCACCTGTAAGACCGTAACTTGCACGGAATTTTAAGTCTGAAAGAAAAGGTGTGTAGTTCGGGCCGTCATCGCCACGCTGTACCAAACGGTAACCCAAAGAAACCGAAGGAAATGTTGCAAAACGATTGTTTTTTGTAAAACGAGAAGAACCATCTGTACGTACTGTTGCTGACAAAATTATTTTATTTTTAAAATCATAATTTAAACGACCAACAAACGACATAATAGACCATTGCGAACCAAATGCTTTTGATTCGGTAATTACTGCCGCATTGCCTAATCTTTGTAAATTAGTACCTATTGGAAAACCTTCACCTTTTGTATTTGTACGCTCTGTTACTGATTTTTGAAGGCTATTTCCTACCACAAACTCCAAATTGTGGTCTTCTAATATTGTTTTTTTGTAAGTCAAATAATTTTCTCCAAGCCAATTTAAGTTGTTGTAAGAAGCACGTGCAGCACGTCCGCTTGTGGGCTCCCCATCTGTAGTGATTGGACTAAAAAATTGATTGTCCACCAAATCTGTATAGTCCAAAGACCAAGTAGATTTGAAACGCAATGCGGTACTAAAACGGTACTCGCCAAAAACTGAACCCAAAATACGATTGCTCGAAGTACGAGCCTTGATTTCGTTGGCAGATTTCAAAGGATTATCAGAGAGCCAGCTTGTATGATATTGTGTAAAATCAGAGTAAGAACCATCTGCTTGACGGGTAGGCATAAGCGGATCTGCGCCTTGTGCATTGGTCAAAATTCCAGAATAGGTATCGTCATTGAAAACACGTTGGTTATCGCTACGTGTCAGATTTAGTGTATTTCCTATTGAAAAACGGTCATTTACTTTATGGTCTAAGTTAATGCGTCCTGTGTAACGCTTATAACCAGAATTTATCATGATACCTTGTTGATTAAAATAATTTCCACTAATGTGAAAACGTGTACGTGCATTTCCTCCACGTGCAAATAATTCTACATTATTAATAGGTGCAGTTTGGAAAATTTCTTCTAACCAATCAGTATTTTGCCCTATTTTCCAATGCGCTGGCAGAGGATTAGTCAAAAGTTTTGGGTCGAAATCGTCACCAAAAATAGTATTATCTGCATTGTATTTGGCTAAATCTTGGCTACGAGCATCTTCTATAAGGCTAACCATTTCAGTCGAGTTTAAAAACTGAGGTTTGCGTGCAACTTGTTGAATACCAGTGTACATATTTACACCAAATTCTGTTTTGTCTGTAGAGCCACGCTTGGTTGTTATCAAAACAACACCGTTTGCAGCACGAACACCATAAATAGATGCTGCCGAAGCGTCTTTTAGAATCTCCACACTTTCGATGTCATTCGGATTAATATCTGCTATCGAACTGATATTTTGAGATTGGCCTGTAGTGTTTCCTTCAAGGTCATAAGAGTTTGTGATTGCAGAATTACTTTCGCTGATAATTGGAATACCATCAACGACATATAAAGGGTTGGCAGAGCCACGAATACTAATCAGAAGTCCTGCGCCAGGTGTACCCGAAGGCGAAGTAACATTCACACCAGATACTTTGCTTTGTATAGCACTTCCGATATTGGCTACTGGTTGGTCTTTGAAATCTTTATTTTTTACCGAAGCAATAGCACCTGTTACGACGCTTTTTTTCTGCGAACCGTAACCTACAACAACTGCATCTTCGAGTTGCGTGAGGTCGTCATCCAAGATAATCGTCATATTTCTTCTACCTTCTACTTGTACTTCTTGCGTACGGTAGCTGATGCTTGAAAAAATAAGTGTCGCTTCTTTGTTGGAAAGATTGATAGAAAATGCCCCATTTTTATCTGTTACAGCATTTACAATATTACCTTTTAGCTGTATATTTACAGAAGGGATAGGCTCTCCCGAATTGTCTTGTACTATTCCTGTCACTGTAAAAAATTCTTTTTGAGCAAAAGAAAAATTAATACAGAGAAATAATAGCGCAGAAAGGCTCAACAGCCTATACTTGTTTAAGTCGTACTTCATTGATTGTGTTTTAAATTATTTAACGGCAAAGTCAGATTAAAATATTGAATAAAACTGATTTAAAAAGCAAAAATACTACTAAGATTTCAAATTTTACTTTTTTGTATGTAAAAAAATAAAAATCGTTGTTATTTTTATTTTTTTAAATTTATCTGTTTAGGAATAAGAAACGCTACGAAACTCCTAACTTACAACCTCAAATGACTAACCGAATAACGGATAGCAATTAGCTGCTGTAAGTCTTCGATGGGCTTAAAACTTTGGCGAAGTAATAGTCTATCTAATTTGTCCAATTCACTAGGCATAATGTACTTTCCAGAATTTTTATTTTTCAAGCCTTGCTTTGCCCTAAATTTCAAAATAGTTTGGTAAGATTTTGCAACATTTATATAGAGTTCTTTGTTTTGTGGCTCGAGTTCTGCCATCGCTTCGAGGCGTTGGATAGTATTGGTTTTATTCCTAATCCCTGCTCCTAATATGAGCGCACGTACCACATCCGCAACAGGCGTAAGTCCTCTCGCTTTGATATTGAATTGATCTTTGTGTTCGCCGTTTTTTTCTACAATCAAATTTCTAAAAAAGCTCAACGGAGGAGGATTTTCGCTGGCATCTTTTGCCATAAATGTCAAAAAAATATTGTTGGAATTTAGGTGTGCAAAAATGCTTTCTGCGAGTTCATCCGCAAGATTTTCATTGCCAAAAGTTGCTCTAAAATCAAAAAATATTTTATAGCTCAACATAGATTTTGGGTTGGGTAAATCTATCCAATCTCGGAACTGTTGCTGCCACTCGTTCAGGGAAAGACACCACAAAGGATTGCTCGCCATCATTTCTCCGATACAGTATTCAAAGCCGCCAATGTTTAAAATTTCGGTTACTCTTTTTGCCAATTTTAAAAAATAATCCTTCGTTTGTTCATAATTTTCTGCTGCCACATTGCTAAAAATAAGTGCGCTATCTTGGTCGGTTTTGCGGAGCTGCTCTCGTCTGCCACCGCTACCCAAAGTCAGCCAACAAAAATCAACATTTTCTGGTTTTTCGATGCCTTGAATGACGAACTCCGAAGTGGCTATTTCTATAACTCGTCTGGTAAAAGCATCGTTGAGTTCTGCGATAATATTGGCTACAAAATGCACACTTACGTCCATATTAAGGTAGTTTTCAAGCAAAATATCTACTCGTTGCATTATTTTTTTTAACTCAAAAACGTCGTTGCTGTATTGTATTTCTCTAAAAAGCACAGCAGGATTATTGCCATGCGCAATAATTAAATCGTGTTCTGAAACGATGCCTTGCAGTGTAGTTCGGTCTGTTCCATCTTCTGTAACACAAAGGTAACGTACCTTTTTTTGTATCATTTGTATCTGAATATCTGCCAAAGTTAAGCCTGCTTTTGTACAAGCTGCTGGTTTGGTCATAATCTGAGCAACTGGCGTTTCGATGTTGTATTTCCCTGTGGCAATCAGCCTGCGAAGCGTAGAATCTGACAAAATTCCAAGTGGTTTTTGCATACTATCGACTACAATGATGGAGCTTATTTTTTGAGCTGTCATCAAAACTGCGGCTGCTTGTACGGTCAAATCTGAGGAGCAAGTAACTGGTTTGCGGACTTTATCAATAGAAAAAACGGAACTCAGTTGGAGGTCAGAAAATACTTCTGTGTTGGGTTCTATGGTTACAATTTCTTGACCGATTCCGCTACTGATATTGGCTGCAAAAATTTGAGCAAAAAAATACGTTACCTTCGGATATTTTTGCAAAAAAGTTTTCATTAATTCTATCGGAATCGCATACAAAAGCGTTTCCTCCGATGCTTTTGCATTAAACCAGTAAGTATCTTCTGTAAACAATTGTCGCACGCCAAAGCAATCGCCTTCGTCACATTCGTTGTGGAGCGTAGTAATGCCGTCTGTTTGTTTGTACAGTTTTATACTTCCTTCTTTGATGAAAAAAAAGAAATTTTTAGGTTTTTCTTCTTGTTTAAAAACATAGTCATTTTCGCTAACATACTGAATAACAGCATTTTGCGAAAGCAAAATAAGGTCTTCCATTGTCATCAAATTAAAAGGAGAAAAACGACGGAGTGTGTCAGCAACACGACTGCTTAGAGATTGTTGGAGCATAATTAAGATATAAGCATTTTTATTATAAGGTGCAAATTTACATTAATTCAAAAAAAAGAACTCTATTTTTCACAGGGAAAAATAAAGTTCTTTCTTGTATTAATTTTTCTTTAATTTTTTCAAATAATCTTCTACCAAACCTTTGTAGTAAGGTTTCAAATTAGGAGAAACGGTGCGGTATAATTCTACTTCTGCTTCTCGCTTTTTCAGGTATTCTTGTAAAGAAGGTGGCGAAGCGGTTTCGTAATTTTTTGCTTGTTCGGCTTTGCGTTTTTGGTCGAACTCACGTTCACGTTCTGCACGTTCTGCTTCGAGTAATCTGGTTAGGATTTCCTCTTGTCGTTTTAGTGTTTCGTTTGTCAAACGTTTATTCACCAAATCAACTTCTACTTTTTCCATTTCTTCCATCGCTTTTTGGATTTCGCCATTTGTTCCTTTTCCTTGCTGACGTTTTTCTTTATCTGCTTGGCGAAGTGCATTTCTCATGGCAGCTTGGCGTGCGGCGGCTTTTGCAAAGTCTTGTGAACTTGGATTTTTTCCATTTTCCATTCCTTTTTTCATTTGCTTCAAGCCTTCGTTTGCTTCTTTTTGTCCTTGTGACATTTTATCGCTCGGAGAACTTCCAGATTTACCTTTCCCCTTGCCACCAGGTTTATTGCATTGCTGGTCGCCACCTTTCATTTCTCCCATTTTTTGCTGCATTTGCTGCATGGATTCTGCCAGCATTACTGCCAAATCATTCAAAGCACGCATCGTTGTTTGCTGTTGTGCGCCAGCTTGCGGTGCTTGACGTTCTTCGAGTTGTTCCAGTCCTTTTCGCATATTTTGCTTTACATCAGCTACTTTTTCAGTGATAAAACCTTCGAGTTTTGACTGTCTTTTTGAAAGCGAAATCAGCGTATCTTCTACAATCTGAAAATTATCTTTTAACTTATATTGCTGCTGTACTAAGTCCACATATTTGGGCGTATTAATCTGCACGGCTTGCGTCTGTTGCATTAAAAGTTCTTGTTCAAAAGATAGACCAACCAAATTTTCCAACAATTGACGTATCGTTTTCATATCTTCTTCGAGTTCTTCTTCTTGTCCTTTTTGCTTCTTCATCTTCATTTTGTTCGCCATGTTTTTCATTTTTCCAGCTGCTTTTTTCTGCGATTTAGAAGCCTTTTTGTTATCGTCGCTATCCATTTCTTCCTTACTGTCCTTCATATCCTCTTTGGTATCTTCGATGTCTTTATCCAAATTTTCCATGTCTTTTTTGCGCTCCAATTCTTCGTTTTTCTTTTCCAAATCCTTTTGGTCTTCTTTGAATTTTTCTAATTCTTTTTTGAGCTGCTCTTGTTCTTTTTTAAGTTCTTCCTTTGGTTTCTTATTTTCTTCTGTATTTTTGCTCAATTCTTCTTGCTTTTTCGCCATTTCTTCCATTTTGTTGATTTGCTCTTCCATTTTTTGCTCGACTTCGAGTTTTTTGAAAAGCTCCAACATACGGTCGAGTTCCATTTTAGTTTCCTCCGTACTCATTTGCATTTGTTCGGTTTTTTCTATGGCTTGGTCTTTTTCGAGCTGCTGCATTAGTTTTTCGATTTCTTCCATGAGTTTTTTCATTTCCTCATTTTGAAGTTTATCAAAAATTTTCTCCAACTGCTCTTGTTTTTCTTTTATTTCCTCCGTAGGATTTTTAAACTCTTCATCGTTCTTTTTATTTTCTTCAAAATTCTTTTGCGCCTTTTGAATTTCTTTTTGAATTTCTTTTTGCTTATTTAAAAGGTCTTCGAGTTTCTTTTTATCCTGCCAGTCTGGTTCTTTTTTCTGCAATAATTTTTCTCTCAAACTTTTAAATTCTTCTTCGTTCTTTTTTGTATCTTTTATAGCTTTTTCAAGCGAATTTTTTATTTCGTCGTTATTTTTCTCTTGTATTTTATCTATTTGGTCAAGTGTCGGGACGGCATAAGTCATCGGATTTGTTTTCGATGATTTTGAGCCATTTATTGCATCATTGTCATAAATTTCAAAATAATAAGTCACTTCTTCGCCTGGTTTTACTTGGAGTTGGCTGAGGTCAAATTTATGTTGAAATTGTACTTGTTTTCCATCGGGTTTTTGTATTGGAATAGTGACTAACTCGCCTTGTGTATTGTCCGCTTTTTTTATTCTATAATTAAAAGACAGTGCTTTTAGTCCGTAATCGTCGCTTGCGTCACCTGCAAAAAACAATTGTTTTACATCTGTACTATCTATAAAACGCTCGACTGCAATCGTAGGATAAACGTCAGGTACGACCGTAATCGTGTAGGCAACGCTATCTGCATTGGGCAGAGCTGCATTGGAGATAAAAATCTTGTAGATTTCGTCCGTAGAAGCCATTTTTCGTGTGCTAAACGTTTGTAAACCACTGCGTTTTACGTCCATAAATTTATTACTTCCTGAAAAACGTATGCTAAGATTATCTGTATTTTGAGCATTGAAAAACCAGTTGATATTTGTTCCCAAAGGCACTACAATATCGCCAACGTTTGACAAATTCTCATCAGGACGCTGCGTGTAGGCGGGATAATCTAACTCAATATCGAAGCCCAAAATATTAGGTTTTTTCAAAACATTCAACGTATAATCATCAGACGTAACGCCTCCGCCAAGTAACTTAAACGCTGTTTCTTTTTGAACATTTGCAAACTTATACGTAAACAAATTTTGCTCATTTTTATTCAAACGATACTGGTAACCATCTATATCGATGAATACTTCGTTGGGTACAGTATTGCCTTCTATTTTCACATTTAGCTCATAATCAGCGAATTGCACCGTCGTCAAGCTGTCTTTATTGACAACAAAAGTGAATGGCGCAGGACGAGCAAAAACCGTATTGTTGTTAAACAAACGTTTTGTACCATCTTTTAAAATACTCGGCGCAGCAAATAAAATAAGCAATAACAAAAGTAGCGGTGGCAAAGCATAACGTAAATATTTACGATTTTGAGCCAAATTAATTGCCGCTTTGAAAGGAACAAATTTTATGTCATTTGACTTTTGATTCACACTTGCCAAAATCAATTCTGCTTGTGCAGGATTGGTTTGCGCTTGTCTATTCAATTGCAAAATATTCAACAATTTATCTTTGACATCTACGAAATGGTCGCCAATAATTTGCGCTGCTTGCTCATGCGAAATCACTTTTCCCAAACGGTAATAGTGCATCGCAGGCAACGCCACCCAACGCCAGAGCGCAACCGCACTTGTCGTCAGAAAACCATACAACATAAATTTTCGAGTAGTAGGGCTAAAATAAAAGTAATACTCCAAAAGGTTGAGTGTCAAAAACAAAAATAACAGCAACCCAATCGTATATAACGCACCTTTAATCAACTGATTGACGTAATATTTGCGTATAAAAGCGTCTAATTTTTCTACCAATAACTGGTAATTATCTTTTATGGAAATCATGCTATATAAATAATAATAATATTTTGTAAAATGTCTTATCTGCCAAACTCTTTAAACGCAAATTTACATATAAAGATTTCAATAAATTGAGAAAAAAACTTTTTAACACAAAAAAAACCGAATTTTTCAAGTTGAAAAATTCGGTTTAGTGAAAATACGTATTTTTAGTCCTTCTTGCGGCGTTCCTTAATGCGTTCGAGAACTTCTTTTTTGAAATCTTGCTCTATTTGTTGCAACTGCGCTATTTTTTTAGGAGGAATAACACCTTTTAACTTTTTGACATACTCTTTTTTGAGCGAAGCGACTTTTTCTTCTCGTTCAAAATTATTAGTTATTGCATTTTCAGCCTCGCTATCTGTCATATCTGCAATTGCTTTTTGGCTTTTTTTATCCTGATGAATTTTTTTCAACTCTTCACGAAATTGATTGTAAACGGGCCAAAAACGTTGTGCTTCCTCAGGCGATAAATCCAATTTTTCCGTGATATACGCAATACGGTAGCTTTCCATTCTGTTTTTGCGGTCGCCATGTTTTTGTGCAAATGCAAAAGTAGTGATACAGAAAAACACTACGATAGATAAAATAAATTTTTTCATATTAAAAGATTTATAGATTAATTTAAAAATAAATGATTGTGGACTAAAGTTTTCTGATAAAAAAGATTTGTAACGCGTGTAAAATCTTTAAAAATCAATTTTTCCGATTATTAAAATTATAGTTCTTCCTCGTTTAGTTCTCCGTTTTGCATCATTTCATCAACGATTTCGTCAAATTCTTCAGTAGAGGCATTTTCTAATTTAAGATTTTTATGTGTTTCGTTTATATTTTCGATAGTCGCTTGTGCCGTATTTTCTTGTTGTTCGTATGCTGCATCCCAAAGTGTTTTTTCTTCAAAATCGTTGATATTTTCGTCCATGTAAGCCGTTGTTTCTTCATCAGAAACGCAAGCTAAACTATTGCAATTATCTGATTGTGAGTTACTTGTATTTTTTAAAAAAAATAACGAACCTACTACAATTAGCACGCCAGCACTTGCCAATCCGAACGCCAATTGAGGTCTAAAAAAGTGTTGTACTTGTATTTTTAACTCATAAAACCAAGATTTTTTAGGCTGTATTTGCTGCTCATCTGCCTTTACTTTATTCATAATATCTATTCGCATATTATTAAAAAAGTGCTTAGGAACAGTTTGTACTTCTGGTTTTTCTTTCATTTCGAGCAAAAAAGGAGATATTTCTTCTAGCTCTTTTTTTAGTTCTTCTTTCATAATTTTACTGTGAATTATCTTTTTAATATCGCCTGTTACAAACTGCTTATTTGTTTACTACAAACGCTTCTATTTTTTTTACTGCATGATGAAAAGACGCTTTCAATGCACCTACCGATGTTTCTAAAATTTTTGACATTTCTTCGTAAGGCATTTCTTCATAATAACGCATATTAAACACAAGTCGTTGTTTATCAGGTAATTGTGAGATAGCATTTTTTAATAAACGCTGTGTTTCCTCGCCATCAAAATAACTATCTGCACTTAGTTCGTAAGTTGTCGGAATAGTATCTAAAGAACTTATCGCTTTTTTATTGCGCTGATTGATAAATGTTATCGCTTCATTGCTCGCTATCCGATACAACCAAGTGTATAATTTTGCATCGCCTTTATAGTTGTGAAAACCACGAAAAACCTTGACAAAAGTATTTTGTGTAACATCATTTGCATCGTCATGATTATTGACCATTCTGCACACCAACCAATACAAAGGCTCTTGATACTTGTCCATCAAAAGCGAAAAACCACGCTCCATAGTCGCTGGATTTTGCATTGCTGTTATGATATTTTCGTCGCTGATTTCCTTCACTTAGGGTTATTTTGCTTGCTTTTTTTAATAAGACTTTACCAATCAATAAAAGTTTAAAAGTAAGTAAAATATTTATTTAAAAACAAAATCCTTACAAGTTTTGTTACTGTAAAATGGAACAACACGTTACGTTTTCGCTTTTCAAATTTGATACACTCGCTACAAAATGGTGGGCATTTACACAAATGGGACTATTTGGTTTGAAAAATTTGACCAAAAAAGTAGAAGGATTAAAATTTTGTAAACTCGTAGGTAGTGGCGGCGGAAATGGTTTTAGTATTCGCCCGAATTTTGGTGTCTATGGATTGATGTGCGTTTGGGAAAATGAAGCTAATTCAGAGAATTTTTTTAAAGAAAATACTTTTTTTGAAGCGTACAAAGAAAAAACAAGCGAAATTTGGACAGTTTGGCTAAAAACTACGATGGCGCATGGCGTTTGGGACAAAGGAACTCCTTTTGTAACTACTGAAAAATTTGACGACAAACTTCCCGTTGCAGTGCTGACAAGAGCCACTATAAAACCTCGTTATTTACCTTATTTTTGGAAATTTGTACCTCGCACGAGCCGTTCGGTTTTTGATGTAGAAGGGCGTATTTTTAGCATAGGTATTGGAGAGCTGCCTATTGTACAACAAGCAACTTTTTCACTTTGGCAAGATGCTAAAAAAATGATGGACTTCGCTTACAAAAGTCAATTTCATAGCGAAGTGGTACAAAAAACCAGAGCGTTGGGTTGGTATTCAGAAGAACTTTTTGCTCGTTTTTATCCTTACAAAGAAGCTGGAACTTGGGAAGGTAAAGCGATTTTAAAAGAGAATTTTAATATTACAAGTAGTTTTTTAAAATAAAAATACTACAATTTTGTAAAAATAAATAAGAATAAAAAAAGCATAAATAATTGAATTTCAATTATTTATGCTTTTTACTTTTGTAGCAAAGTAGATTTAATTTTAGAATTTAACCTCTACTTTATGTCCCATTTTTCTGATATTGCCAGCCATAGAGCCAGGTGTCCAATTTGCAACTTTTTTTACCGCTTCCAAAGCAGCTGCATCGTATTCAGCAGCGCCCATACTTTTGAAAACACGGTATCCGCTTGCATTGCCCTGCTCATCTACAATCAGATAAACCACCACGCTGCCTGATTTGCGTTCGCCACTTGGCTTTTGCATATTGGCAGTCAAAAAACTTTGTAGTTGCGCATCTCCTTGTGGAAAACTTGGAAAAACTGTCATTTCAGCGTTATTTGATTCAATAACGCCTTTCGGAGTAGCAGTTGTTTGAGCAATCGTTACAAACGATACTGCTAAAAAAGAAACTAAAAGAGCAAAAATTATTTTTTTCATTGTAATTATTTTTCAAAATTTTGTCCAAAAATACAGTTTTTTTATTAAATATCAAATAAACATAACACAAATTTGGATATATTTAACTTTATTTCCAAAAACATTTTATCACTATTCTATTTATAAATATATTTTAAATTATTGATAATCAATTACTTATGACTATATTTCTAAATAAAAATGTCAAATTTTTTATAAAAAATTTGACATTTTAGAATTTTATTTAATCTTTAAAAACCTCTATTTCACGTGTTTCTACAATCAAATCCGTAAATTTACCTTTGAAACGAGTAGCTTTTACGATATGATTATCAATCCAGTGGTAATTTCCGCCTCGTGGTTTATTGAGCAAAATACCATGGTATTTGAAGCCATGTTTTTTCAACCACATTTCTGTAACATCACGGTGTTCGTCCGTACGAGAAGTGAAAAGTGTAATAATGTGACCATCATCATACCATTTATTCAAAATTTTAAGTGCATCAGGGTAAGGCAAACAAGTACCCATACGTTCAGGTTCTTCGTTAGGAATATCGTCGCAGATAGTACCGTCTATATCTATCAAATAATTTTTTTGACCTTCTTTTAAAATCGGACTTAGGCGTTCGCCTTTTTCGTCAAAAAGCTCTACAAGTGCTTGTTCTTGTTGCATAAAATTAATATTATTTTTATTAAAAAAGCAATTTTCGGGCAAATTTACGCTAATTCATCTAACAAAAGCAACTTTTTTTTAAATGAATTAACAAATAAGAACTAAAAATCTTAATTTGAAACAATAGAAAATAATTTTTCTATCACAAAGTATTCATTTTTAAGTGTTTATGAAAATTTTCAGGTTACAATAATTTTATCGCACTTCATTAATATCAATAATTTTCTTTTTGAGCTCAAAATTTCTACCCAAATACAAACGCCGTACGGTTTCGTCAGCTGCCAATTCTTCGGCTGTTCCTGCACGCAAAATATCGCCATCAAACATCAAATAAGCACGGTCTGTGATAGACAATGTTTCTTGTACGTTGTGGTCAGTAATCAAAATACCAATATTTTTAGTTTTTAATTTCGCTACTATATATTGTATATCTTCTACCGCAATCGGGTCGATACCTGCAAAAGGCTCATCGAGTAAAATAAATTTGGGACTTGTCGCCAAAGCACGTGCAATCTCTGTTCGCCTACGTTCGCCTCCCGACAGCATATCTCCGTTACTTTTTCGTACTTTTTCAAGGTTAAACTCAGCGATAAGGCTTTCTAATTTTCCTTTTTGTTCGCTTGGTTTTAAATCTGTCATTTCCAAAACGGCTTTTATATTGTCCTCTACACTCATCTTTCTAAACACAGAGGCTTCTTGCGGCAAATAACCAATACCAATTTGCGCACGACGGTACATGGGCAATTTCGTAATGTCTTCGGTATCTAAAAAAACTTGACCACCGTCGGGCTGAATAAAACCTACCGTCATGTAAAAAGAAGTCGTTTTCCCTGCACCATTCGGGCCCAATAAGCCTACAATTTCGCCTTGCTCAATGTAAAACGAAACGCCTTTTACAACAGTCCTTTCGCCATATTTTTTTACTAAATTTTCTGTATATAATTTCATTTTCAAATTTCTTTCTAAAATGCAAAAATATTCATAAATTGTGGTTTATCTTTGTATTGTTATTAAAAAAATAAAATTATGCTAAAAAATATTATTTTTGACCTCGGAAACGTTCTTATTGATATAGATTTTCCTCGCTCTGAGCAAGAACTCAAACGTATTTTGACTACTGATTTGGAGCAAAAACTACAAAATATCAATCAAAACGACTTGTTTTTACAATACGAAGTAGGAAATATTACAGAAGACGAATTTATCGCTACGCTGAAAAGTGTGAGCGAACATGAGGTCAAAAATCAAGACATTATAGACGCTTGGAATGCTATGCTGATAGGATTTAAACCAGCTCGTTTTGAAATGTTGTTGCGTTTGGCAAAAAAATACAATTTATACGTACTTAGCAATACCAATAAAACACATATTGATTGGGTACATGATGATTTAAAAAACAACCATAACATTGTAGGCTACGAAGCTAATTTTTTCAAAAAAGTGTATTATTCACATGAAATAAATTTGAGAAAACCTAACATTGAAATTTACGAATTTGTCCTTCGTGATGCGCAACTCGTAGCCGAAGAAACGCTTTTTATAGATGACAATTTTGACAACGTAGAAAGCGCAAAAAAACTAAACATTCAAACTAAACATCATCTTTTAGGCAATGAAATCGTAGATGCGCTAAAAGATTTTTAGAAAAATTTACGTAAATAAGGTAAATTTCAAAACAACAATTATGAAAAAACTATTTATTTTTATTTTTACAATCAGCTCATTATCAGCATTTTGTCAGCAAAAAAACGCTAATATCTTTGCTTTAAATGTTGGAAATTTTTT
>JANMGN010000098.1:0-3206 GCA_031374645.1 Chitinophagales bacterium
ATCAAAAACGACTTATTTCATTAGAAACTGCTTCGGTTTACATCAGTTTTGTTGTGAGCAGGAGCTCCCAACGTACAAAGCTAAGTTCTTACAATTTTTGTAAAAAAACGTGTAAAAACAAAAAAACAACTACAAATTATAGCTACTATTTCGTTTTTAAACATGAAAATTTGTTGCAAATAAGATTTGCAAATTATAGAAAAAATTAAGGAAGGTCTAACAAAGAAAAGATTGAATCAATACTAAGATTTCTCGATTTGAGGGTCGAGCTGGAGGTGCTTTATTATTGGGTAAAGCATAATAATTTTTTTGGCTTGTAAAATGCTGATATTCAGCATTTTGTAAAAATAAAAAAGGCGTAAAATTAAAATCAAAACTTTTGAAATCAGGACTATCAAAAGCTGTAAATTTTAAATCTGCTTTGAAATAAGCATTACCTTTTGTAGTACAATCGTGTGCTTTTTTACCAGAAATTCCTTCTTGTATTTTTTCAAATTTTTTACAACAAGGTTTTACAAAAGCGATAGTTTCTTTTGTACAGCAGTCTTCTTTTTCTGTTTTTGCACAGTGTTCTTCGATGTGAAAAAGCGATACTTCGAGCTGCCCTTTGCAAGCGCAATAGAGCCACTCCATACTTACTCCGATGTGCGCTACAAGGAGATTTGTAATGAGTAAAAAAACAGTTATATTTTTTTGTAAAAAATTCACTCTGCAAAGATAAGGATTTTTAGCCATTTGTCAAAAACAAACAGATATATTAGATGTAAATGTGACAACAGAAAGACCAAATTGAAATTTTTTTTAAGTTTTTTAAGAAAATTTTTAGAAAAAGTATTTTCCGACCAACCATTTTTGTTTACCTTACGTCATTAATAATGTACAAAGTTTGGATAACCAATTAAAACGTTTTTTATGGCATATACCCCTAATAGTTCGATAGAAACACTCGTAGAAGGTTGCAAAGCGCAAGACCGTTTGGCGCAGCAATATTTGTACAAACGTTTGTTTAGCCAGATGCTTGGTGTGGCGATGCGCTACACAAAAAATCGTGCTGATGCCGAAGAAACTTTGAATATCGCTTTTTTGAAGGTTTTTCAGAGCATACATAATTATACAGGAGTTGCGCCTTTCCCGCATTGGGTATATAGAATAGTGGTGCATACCAGTATTGATGAATTGCGTAAAACGCTGAGAATTAAGTATTTATCATTTGCAGATTTTGCACTCGAAGGCTCTACGCACAATAATGGATTGGAACAATTGGGCGCAGACGATATTTATAAGTGCATACAACAACTCGAAGTTACTACACGTGCCGTTTTTTCGCTGTACGAAATAGAAGGTTACAAGCACGGCGAAGTTGCAGAACAATTGGGCATCGCTGAAAATACTTCAAAATGGTATTTGGCAAAAGCAAAAAAAGAATTAAAAGTAATTATAGAAAGTCAGTACGGTGTACAAGAGGAGTTTTTGAAACAAGTGAAAAGCAATTAGTTAATAATTGTATAATGATTAATTAGTAATTATAATAAACTCATTATCAATATTTTAAATTAAAAATCATTAAATTTTTTTAATAAAATGGAACATACAACAAATAATAGCCCTTTGCGCCAAAAATTAGAGCAACACGATTTAGGTTATCGTCAAGGTGCTTGGGAAAATTTTGAGGCATTAATGAATGCTAATCCTATTGCGCCGCCTAAAAAAACTTTTTGGAATTTGAAAAAATGGTTTGGTATAGGAACTGCTGCCGTACTGTTATGTAGCGTCTTCTTTTTTAATCAAAAAAGTGCTAATACTAAAACTATTGCGCCCGTTTCTATTCCTTTGGAAACCAAAACAGAAACATCTAACCTTTTGAACGATGCGGAGCAAAAAACAATTTCAACGTCAAGTACAGATAAAAAAGGAAAAACAGGTACAGTAAAAGAACCCGTATTGATGCAATCGGCAGCACCACAAACAGAAGTGAATCATTATTCGCAACAAGACGACAATAGTCAGCCACACGAAAGTGATTTGAAAATAAGAACGCAACAGCAATACCAACGTGCAAGCAAATCAGGCTCCGACGATAGCGGAGTTTTGCCTGTTTCTGGACATAAGACTTCGCACGAAAGTATGCTTAAAAAAGGAGCAGAAGATAGCCACAACAAAGTTCCTGATGTGCATGATTTACAAGATAATGTTAAAAAAGCAAAACAATAAAAAAAGTGTAAAATATTGATTATCAATATTTTACACTTTTTTTGTGCTATAAATAAAATTTATTTCTACTACATTTATGCTAAATACATTTTGTAGTATGCCTTATAAGGCGTTATATTTGTCGAAATTTTTGTCACGCATTTAGAACTTTTTTTTATGACCAATAATGATATTTTACGCCGCTTGCGCTATGCTTTTGATTTTAACGACGATAAAATGATACAACTTTTTGCACTCGCAGAGCTGGAAGTTACTCGTACAGAAATTAGCAATTGGTTAAAAAAAGATGACGATTCTGACTGGAAATCGCTCTATGACAAGCAATTAGCGACCTTTCTAAACGGTATGATTAACGATAAAAGAGGTAAACGAGAAGGCGAACAACCTAAGCCTGAAAAGACTTTAAATAACAATATGATTTTGAAAAAACTGAAAATTGCGCTTAGTTTGAATGACGAAGATATGCTCGATATTTTAGACGCAGCAGATATGCAAATTAGTAAACATGAGTTAAGTGCATTTTTCCGAAAACCTGAGCAGAGCAATTATCGCCTTTGCAAAGACCAAATTTTACGCAACTTCTTGATGGGTTTACAGATAAAGTATAGAGGTAGTTGATTAACTAATGTTATAAAGAAAATATGGGTCACGATTTCGAAAAAACAACCGAAATATATTTATACTACTCTGCACAAGGTTTTACCCTTTTAGCAAAAAACGAATCTCTCAAGAATAAAATAAATCTGTCCTCCTGAGCCTGCTAAGGAACTCACAATTATTTCTACGTAGGCTTAATTAGGGTATGGATAGTGAAGGGATTGCAGACGATGAGTTTTGATTAGGAACGAAAAAGCCTATTGTTTTGCTGTGGTGCGCCCCATTTGTTGGACAACAGATTGTAAAAAAAAGCCATTGCTACGAGGAGTAGTGACGGCTTTTTTTGTGGTTTCTATAAGAAAAAACAACCTACTGTAAAGTACAATAAATACTTTTTT
>JANMGN010000770.1:0-12954 GCA_031374645.1 Chitinophagales bacterium
TACGTTTTTCGGTCGTAAAAGATGGCGTAAGTATGCGTATGCCTTTTATGCTTACGCCTGAGCAAGAGCGTGAACAGTTCGGAAGGCTGCACGCTTGGCTGACAAAAGTCTATAAACGGAAAGAGAATTTTTTAGAAAAATTTGAGCCCAAAATCTATAAAACAGGCGATACATTAGCAGTCGGGACGAGAAAATACTACTTGGATATTTACTTAGAAGATAAAAAAAATCATTCTGGAAAGTTAAAAAACGGTGTAATTTCTTTATTTTTAAGCGAAAACGACAGCGAAACGCATCGTCAAAAAGCGATTTCGCAACTATTGAGCCGTTTGGTTGCCAACGATTTTTTACCCGAAATATCAAGACGAGTACAGGAGTGGAATCAGATTTATTTTCGCAAAGCGATAAAATCTATCCGTTTAAAATACAATCATTCCAATTGGGGTTCTTGTTCACGAGATGGAAACATAAATCTTTCTTCACGGCTGCTTTTTGCACCTGATGATGTTATAGATTACGTAATTGTACATGAACTTTCCCATTTGGTGGAAATGAATCATTCTGACCGCTTTTGGAAAGTAGTAGGCGACGTGATGCCCAATTATGAAGAAAAAGAAAAATGGCTTTCTAAAAATAGTGCTTTGTGCGATTTTTAGCAAAAGAGAAAGTCCGAATGGATTAGTACACTTGAATGCCTGTTTTCTGTATATGTTCGGCAAAAGGGTTTTTGTTATTTACAAAATCAGCCGTATTGTAGGTGTGCGGCTCTAATAGAGGAAATTTAATCAATACATCAGTAAAAAACTGAACATCAATAAAACCTATACTCTCGAATTCATCTGCCACTACAGCTACGTCGATATCAGAAAATTCTTGTTGCTCATTTCGAGCATAAGAACCAAAAAGCCAAACTTGATGTAAATGCAAATTTTCTTTTTTACTCAATGCGGTAGCAAATTTTTTTAGACTTTCGATGCAATCGTGCTGCGTAAGAAATCTTGGTAATACTTGAATTGTTCGAGCCATTTTGATGTTTCTTCGTTATTTAATCGTTCGTAAATAGCAAACTGATAATCAGGATAACGTCCTTCTAATTGAAATTGATTGAAAGCTGCAAAAAACTGTTGATCTTTTTCTAAAAAATCAAGATTTGTTTGTACCAGTAAATAACTGAGGTTATGTGTCTTAGGTGGAATATTATCTACATTATCTCTTACCCAAAAGGCTTTCAATAATTTTTCGATTGTCAAATGAGCAAAAAACAAGCACTGCGGATAGCTGCTATTTTCAAACAATTGAAATACAGCTTTGTAATCCGCTTCGGCTGCTTTGAGCCAGTAATTAATATGGTCTTCTTTTGACATCACGCTGCAAAGATACATAAATTATTCCGTAAATAGCAAAAAAAGGACTGTTTTATCAATTTTTTTGATAGATTACCCTAAAATTATCTTTTCGCCGTAGCGAGCGCTTTCCACTCCTTGAGTAGCACAGCGTCTTTTGAGCAAAGATTAAGATATTTATGCAGTATCCCTACAAATAAAATAAGTTATTGGGCGATACTGTTTTACTTTTTTAGAGAATGAAAAAATACAAGTACCTCGAATTACATTTTTTCAAAACTTATTTAACAGAAAGTTGTTTTTTCGTTTTAAATACTGGTTTTGTTACGCTACCCAAAAAATGAAGTAGTTGGCAAATATGCTATTAATTTAAAGTAAAAAACAATACCTTTGTGCGGTGGAAAAAACAGTTGATTTGATAGATATTTATATAAAAGACCAACGTACGCAACGTTTGGCGGATGGCTTGATTTCGCCTAAAGCAAGAGTGCAATTGGCTGGATTGATTGGCGCACAGGCGGCAATGGTAATGAGTGCCACGTTTTTAGCGCAGCCAAGAAACCACCTTTTTGTAGCAATTGACAAAGAGGAAGCGCAATATTTCCACTCCAATATCGAAAGTATTTTAAATAAAAAAGACATTCGCTTCTTTTCAGACAGTTTCAAAACGCCCATGCGCTTCGAAACGCTTGATAATGATAACGTTTTGTCCCGTACCGAAACCGTAAATCGTTTGATTACAGGACTTACTTCGGGAGAGCTTATTATTACCTATCCTGAGGCTCTTTTTGAAAAAGTGGTTGCGCCTGCCGAACTCGAAAAAACACGTTTTGAAATCGGTATCGGAGAAACTATTGACATTGATTTTTTGATACAAATGCTCGTAGATTATGGGTTTAATCGCTCGAATTTTGTTTATGCACCAGGCGAATTTTCTATTCGTGGCGGCATTATAGATATTTTTTCTTACGGAAATGAAAAACCGTATCGGGTAGAATTGTTTGATGAAGACGTAGAAAGTATCCGTACTTTTGACCCAGCCACGCAGCTTTCTGTCCAAAAAATCTCGAAAGTTTCTATTGTTCCCAATATCAATACGAAATTTGATAATACCCAAAAAATTTCTCTTTTTAAGGTTTTGCCAGCCGATACTGTTATCTGGATGGATGATTTTCAACTTATTTTGGACAAATTGCAGCGTTGTTTTGAGAAATCAGAAGATTTTTTGACGAGCCTTTCTGTTTTAGATGAGAGCGATTTGGCAGAAATTTTTAGAGATAGAGCATTTTTATATCCTAATAATGTGATTGAAGAGTTGCAAACTTTTCCTCTGGTCATGTTGAATAATGTGTCAAAAGATTTTATTTTTACGGATAAAATCACGTACAAAACAAAACCACAACCAAGTTTTAATAAGAATTTTGACTTACTGACAGAAAATCTGCACGAAAATAAGAGTAATCTTTATAAAAATTATATTTTTATAGAAAATCCGAAGCAAGTAGAGCGTCTTTATTCTATTTTTGAAGACCTGAAAGCGGAGGTAGATTTCCACCCGATTCCTTATGGTGTTCATCAAGGTTTTATAGACCAAGAACTAAAAGTTGCTTGTTATACGGATCATCAAATTTTTGAGCGTTACCATCGTTTTCGTACCAAAACAGGTTTTAGTCACGAACAATCGATGACGATTCGCCTTTTGCGAGAGCTACAACCAGGCGATTACGTAACGCATATCGACCATGGCGTAGGTAAATTTTCAGGTTTAGAAAAAATAGAATTGGGCGGAAAACAGCAAGAACACATTCGTTTGTTGTACAAAGACCGTGATATTTTGTACGTTGGTATCAACTCTTTGCATAAAATTTCAAAATATGTAGGCAAAGAAGGCGAAGAACCAAAATTGCATAAAATTGGCTCAGATACTTGGAAAAATCTAAAAGCAAAGACTAAAAAACAGATAAAAGACATGGCGGAGGAGTTGATAAAACTCTATGCTAAACGCAAGGCTGCGCCAGGTTTTCAGTTTTCAAAAGATAGTTATTTACAAAATGAACTCGAAGCATCATTTATTTATGAAGATACACCCGACCAACTCAAAGCGACAATTGACGTAAAAGAGGACATGGAAAAACCAAATCCGATGGATAGGTTAATTTGTGGCGATGTTGGTTTTGGAAAAACAGAAATAGCGATTCGGGCAGCTTTTAAGGCCGCTTGTGACGGAAAACAAGTAGCAATTCTTGTTCCGACTACGATTTTGGCTTTGCAACATTACAAAACATTTTCGGAACGTTTCAAAGATTTTCCTGTGACAGTCGATTATATCAATCGTTTTCGTACGTCAAAAGAAAAAAAGGATATTTTAGAAAAACTCAAAGCAGGTAAAATTGACATCGTTATTGGGACGCACGGTTTGGCTGCCAAAGACGTTTCTTTCAAGGATTTAGGACTTTTAATTATAGATGAGGAACAAAAATTTGGTGTAGCCGTAAAGGAAAAATTGCGTGCGATGCAAGTAAATGTAGATACTTTGGTGCTGACAGCAACGCCCATTCCGAGAACTTTGCAGTTCTCGTTGATGGCTGCACGTGACCTTTCTATCATAAAAACACCGCCGCCAAACCGACAATCTATTCATACAGAAGTCCGTTTGTTTAATTTGGAACTGATAAAAGACGTAATTTACAAGGAAGTTCAACGTGGCGGACAGGTTTATTTTGTGCATAATAGAGTGGCTTCGTTGGGCGATATGGTCACTATGTTGCGGACGAATTGCCCTGATATTGATATAGAAATGGCGCACGGACAACTCGAGCCAGAGAAATTAGAGAATACGTTGGTTGATTTTATCAACAAAAAATTTGACGTTTTGGTGTGTACAAATA
Source organism: Chitinophagales bacterium (assembly GCA_031374645.1). Lineage (GTDB taxonomy): Bacteria > Bacteroidota > Bacteroidia > Chitinophagales > Saprospiraceae > CANHEE01. Next base: position 4,232 of record JANMGN010000770.1, read on the forward strand.
TCATCGAAACGGGTTTGGATATTCCGAATGCCAATACAATTATCATCAATAATGCGCATCAGTTTGGCTTGAGTGATTTGCATCAGTTGCGTGGTCGAGTTGGTCGTTCTAATCGTAAAGCGTATTGTTTTTTACTCGGGCCACCAGTGTCTGTTTTGACACCTGAGGCTCGAAAACGACTAAAAACGATTGAAGAATTTTCGGATATTGGAAGTGGTTTTGATGTAGCGATGCGTGATTTGGATATTCGTGGCGCAGGAAATATTCTTGGTGGCGAACAAAGTGGTTTTATTTCTGAAATAGGTTTTCATACGTATCAAAAAATATTAGAAGAAGCGATTATCGAGCTAAAAGAATCTGATTTTGAAGGTGCTTTTCCTGAAGAAAAAAATAAAAAACAAGTATATTTGCGTGATACTGAGATAGAAACCGATGTAGAAATGCTTATTCCTGACGAATATGTAGAGAATATTCAAGAGCGACTAAATCTTTATACGACCATGGATGCACTGCAAACAGAAGAAGAAATAGTTGCTTTTGGAGAAAAAATGAAAGACCGTTTTGGTAAATTACCAGAGCAAGTGTTGGAAATTTTTGAAGGTCTGCGCTTGCGTTGGTTGGCAAAAGAGCTTGGTTTTGAGCGCATTATTCTAAAAGAAGGTAAGTTGCGCTGCTATTTTATTCTGAATCCGCAATCCAAATATTACGAAACGCCTACTTTCCAGAAGGTAATGAAATTTATCAATGGAGAAGGCAAAAAAAATCAGTTTTCGATAAAGCAAACGCCCAAATCGCTTATTATGGTACGTGAAAATGTACGTACTTTAAAAGGAGCAAAAAGATTACTGGATTTGATAGCTGAGAAAGTCGTAAAGTCGTAATTAAAAATTAATAATGAATAATTAAAAATGCAAACACCTGATAATCAATATTTTATAAAATTTAGCTAAGAGTTTTTTTTCATAAACTTGTTACCTAATCCTTATTTATACGTACAAACAACACATTCATTCACTATTTAAAATTTTAAACAATGAAAAAATTAGTACTATTTTTAGCTGCCGTTTTAGTAGCTAATTTCGCACAAGCGAACAACACCAACGTAGAAAGAGACAGCTCTTGGAAACGTACAGCAGGTATTGGCTTAGATTTAGGTCAACTAGCAATGATTAACCCGAAAATTGGCTCGGGAGAAAACCGTATCAACATCGGTGGTGCCGCAACTTTTGCTTTGAACTACAAAAAAGGACATATCGCTTGGGACAATAACCTCGGTGCTATTTTTGGTGTACAAAAATTAGGAACTGGCTTTGTTCCTGATCTTACTCCTGGTGCAAATGTTGCAAAGGCTTTTCAAAAAAGTGCTGACGAACTTCGTGCAACTTCAAAAGTTGGTTACAGCCTTAAAAAAGACAGCAAATGGTTTATTGCAGCTGATTTTAGCGCATTATCGCAATTGACAGCTACTTATGACAATAACTTAATGACTGATCAATCAGGAAAAGGAGCATTGGCAGAATTTTTGTCACCAGCTATTTTCACAGCAGCTTTGGGTATCGACTACAAACCAGCTTCTAACTTTTCTATCTTTTATGCTCCAGTTTCTTGGCGTGGTGTAATGGTAAAAAATAAAGTGATTGGCGCACGTTCGATAGGAGCTGCAACGGTTGGCGAAAGTTTCGGATTAGCAAAAGGTGCTACTCTTAACTCTACTGCGGGTTCATTGTTGAGAGCTATTTATACAGACAAATTTTTGGATAAAAAATTGGTATTTAATAGTAACTTAGCATTATTTGGTGGTTACAAAGCAGGTAGCGGTATCAAAATGGACTGGGCAAACCAAATCGGTTGGAATATCTACAAAGGTCTTCAACTTTCTTTGGGCGCAAATGCTTTCTACGACAAAGAAATCAAAGTACAAGTAACGGACAAAAATGCTGTAAATGGTATCAAAGCAGATGCTTTGGGCAAACCAGTATTAGAAGCTCGTGTAAGTTTAATCGAGCAATTGTTGTTGAAATATTCAACTACGTTCTAAGAAAAATAGTTTATATTTTTATTTTTTATACCTCACGTATTTTTATACCTCACGGGTTTTGGAAATACGTGAGGTATAAAAATACGTGAGGTACAAAAATATAAATTAAAAAAACCAACTTGAAATTTCAAGTTGGTTTTTTTATTTGAATAACTCATTTATTTTCAACAAATAGAAGCGGCATACCGTTTCCCCTTCCCCTTTGGGGAAGGTCGGGATGGGGCTACTTGTTTAATCCTCAGCATCCATATCAAAATAACGACTGTCTATTTCAGCTTGTACACGATGTACATCTTTTTCTTCGTCACGAGGCTCGCACTCTATCAAATCTTTTGGGTCGAGTACAAAATTTTCGTAATCTAAATCCTCGTTGATGCTTTCCTCTATATACTCGGCAGGCATAGCCAACAAAGTGATGCTGTCCCACTGCACTTCTACAAACGTACCTTCTGCATCTTCGTGAAAATCTACAATACGACCTTGCCAGCCATTCATATCAAATTTGCCAGTTTCGTAATCTTTCATACCTGCTCTGGTCTGTACAGAAATTCCTTTTTTTAATACTTTCATTTTTTATTTTTATTGTAAAATACTGATAATCAATTATTTTTTTAGGCATGGAACAACATATTCCAAATTGTAGTACCTATTTTACCCACTAAAAATACCATTCCGATAAATACAGCGATTACAACTGCCAATAAAATCCCAGCTGCAAGCCACGCATTCATACGATAACCATCTTCGTCGTAGTGTGCTTTAAGCAAATTCATATTTTTTCGGTTTGCTTTGTAAGACATATCAAACAAATCGCCAACGATAGGAACTGAACCAACTACGGCATCTAAAATAATATTTCCAATCATTTTGAGCAAAACACCAAACGAAACACCATGTCTTACTATCGTAAAAATCAATAATCCCGACACTGCAAAAGAGGTCATATCGCCAGCATAAGGCACCAATCCTACGATTGCATCAAGTCCAAAACGACGTTGTGTGAGCGGAATAGGAATACTATTGTCCATCAGATGCGAAATACGATCGAGCCAAATCAGCTCTGGATATTTCGTTTCTATCTTATTTTGTTTCTCCATTGAGATTTTTTTGCAAAAGTAGGTATTTTTAATGAAAAAATAAGCTAACAAGCGAATAAATAAAAAACCCAAGCCTTTTTTGGAAAGGCTTGGGTATAATTGCGTATGCTTTTTCAATATTGAAAATTTACATTTTGATAAATTTTCCACTTTGGATATTTCCATTTTGGTTTATTTTCCAAATATAAGTACCTGATTGTAGATTGCTGGTATTGATTTCGTTTTCTTGTAAGTCATTGCTCACTTGATAAATCAATTTTCCAAAAACATCATAGATTTCAATACTCCGAGTGTCATTGTTTCTTCCAAGATATTCAATATTCAACATATCGCTGACAGGATTTGGAGCGACAACAAAACGGTCTTCTTTCGATTTGTTATCTACGACTAAAACATGACTATACTCAAAACGACCATCAAAATCGAGTTGTTTTAGGCGGTAATAAACCAGACCCGAAGCACTTTTGTCTTCAAAACTATAATTTTGTGTTTCGGAAGTTGTACCTTTTCCTGCCACAAAGCCGATTTTTTCAAAACGACTGCCGTCAGTGCTGCGCTCGATGTCGAAACCTTTGTTTTGGCTTTCGGAAGCGGTCTGCCAAGTGACTTTGACCTCATTGTCTTTAGTGCGATTGGCGAAAAAGCTACTTAGCATAATAGGCAGAACAGTTCCACCGCTTACTGTAAACGTAGTCAAGTCGTACTCTTCTGTTGAGCCATTGGCAGCCATACAAGCCCATACTCGCAAGGTATTACCCGTGATGCCTGTCCAAGTTTTAGAAGAAGTTGAACCAGCAATACCAGTCAAAGAACCTGTCGTAACAACAGTACCACCATTGACACTGTACTTAAACTCTACATCATCATCCACAGAACTATAGCCGCCTGTTCCAGTGCGAGTAACGCTGATAGTAATACTAACAGCCCCAGCACTTGCTATATTGATGACTGGCGAAGTCACGCATATATCGCCTAATGGGCGGCGTGTCTGGAATTTGTTACCTGCAATCGTAACAGCATAGCTGCTAGCTGGATTGATAGGTACGCCATACAAAAATTGAAATGGATCAGTAGTTGTGCCAGTCAGTGTCCAATTCATGCCACTCATATTGTAAGTAGGGCAGTTTACAGGATTATTCATAATCACCGCATTGTTAGTTAAATCGTTACATTCCTGTGCTGTGGTAGTTATAAGCGTTATACCTTTATTCAATACCGAAAAGTTGGGAGAGTATTGAGCATTAAGGTCAGAGATGAGAAGTAATAAGACAAATATTATTGTAAAGTATTTTGCCATTGTATTTTTTTTAAAATTTTTAAAAAATTATTATATATTTTTATTTATGAAATGGGTGAATGGTTAAATCAATACAAGTATTTATGTAAAGAAAGAACCATTCAACCATTCAATAATTGATTTAATTTCTTGGCGGATAGATACCGTTAACGCATATACAATAATTAGCCGTCAAGTAAGGCTGCATATTAGTGTGTGGCAAGCTGCCACCTGCGGGTAAAATTGAAAGTGCAGCAGGACTTAAAGCTTCATCAGCTCCTCCGCTTCCGTAAATCTGTACTTGAGAGAGCATTCGGGAACTGGCAATTTTGCTACTTGCGTCTTCTTCTGTGGCGTTTATTCGCCCTACATGCGTATGAGTAGGCATCTGAGAAATGGTAAGCGTAACTTCCTCTGCTCCTCCCATTTCTCCTATCACATGATTATTGCCTTGATGAATAGGTACTCTACCTTGTAGGTTGGGTAAGGCAAAAGTAGTTCGTCCATCACCACCATAAGTAGTACCTAAGAGTGAAAATAAAGCGGAGTTTTCTGCTATACGCATCAATTGTCCGTTACAGAGTGCCCAGCCGTTGGGCGCAAAGTTGAAGCCAAAAAGTTTGATTGTTCCAATGAATTCATCCATGATTTTTTGATTTTAAAGTGTTTAACAATATGATTTTTTGAAAAAAGTATAAAAAGGGGTATTTTTATACTTTTTGAATTAAGGATTAAAATTTATAAATAAAATAATATTTGGTTTTTCCTGTCACATAAGGTGATTATTTTGTTAAAAAAATGCTTTGACGAGTTAAAGATAATATTTTATTTTGAAAAAGAAAAATTTTAGCTGTTTTTTTGTTGTTTCAAAATAAAGCTATTTAAAAAAATCTTCAATAGTTATTTCTAACTATATGATTTTAAGATATTGATTATCAACTATTTGTATTCGAAAAATTCTTTATTTTTTGAAAAAAATTTTTTACTTACCCTTTTATGAGCTTTTGGGTTATGCCTATTGAAAAACAAAGGGCACTAATGAGAGGTATAATTACATTAAAAGATACATAAAAGTGTTTATCAAAGAAAAAGACCATGCAAGCAATCTTATTTATAGAATACTTGCATGATATTATTGATTTACATTACACTTTGGTAATCACAGCGATACAAGCAACAGTTCCTCCTCTTGGGTCATTTACCGTAGAAGTGAAACGATAACCTTTCTCCTGAAAAGAAGCTCTTGTTTTATTCCCATCGTACAATTCTTGGTATAATTTGTCTAAACTCTTAGGTTCAGCATCTAAATATTTCATATTTGTACGATTATCACTCATGTATGGCACCGCGAACATGTGCGCAAATTTAAAGTGAGCATCTTCAACTGATCTAAAAACCATAATTCCCTCTGAGCCACGAAGCCCAACATTACGGTCAGCAAAATAAATTCCCATTTGTAGCATATTCTTTTCATTGTCTTTCCCGAAATACTCTCTTTTTATAATTTGAACTTTATGCGAAGAAGGCCCATCTTCGGAGTCTTCCATAAAGTTTACCATTTTTCCATGTCGCATATAAAGATCCCCCTTATTACTAGAATTTCTAAAATCTTTAACATATAAACTATTGTTTGTATTATTCAAAACCAGTCCCAAAATTTTCTTTGGATTACCTTTAAATAAATAAAGTAGAAATGCAAACAATATTACGATAACTGTCGTAATAACCGTTTTAGTTCCCACTATTCTTATCGCTGCCATCAATGCGGCTTGTACACCAACACCTACAACCCAACTAGCCATGAATGCTACAAGTAAAGGACCTCCAACTGCTCCAATTCCTCCTTTAATCATACTACTAGCAAGCTGTTCCTCACTAGAAGCTTCGGACATTGCCTCAAGTCTTTTCGTAAGGGTATATACATAATCGTACACTTGTCCGCCTTTATAACCTTCTATAATCTTTGCGTCTTTTTCGAAAATAGCTATATTAGGTTCTATTTCGATTGTGGCATCTAAATTGAATTCAGATTTATCTTCCATAAACCATGTTTCATTTTGCTCGTATGCTTTCAAAAAAGTTGCTTCTATCAAAAGGCTTGAGGCTTTCGAAATTTTTTCTTTATCTGTTAAAGCGTAAGAATTGAAAATTGGGAGTACATCTACACCTAAACGTTGGCGAAAATTTTCAATAATTGAAAGTGCTAATTCATAGCCCTTATCGTTTGAATTTGGTTGTTGCATATTATTTAATTTAATTAATTATGAAATTGTTTACTTACTTTTTTACCTTGCTTGGTGTCGTCATTGAAAGCCACACTAACGCTATGCGATAGTCTTTTGACTTCACATCAACAAGACGGCAGGTATGTATTGTTGTAGAATTTGGTGGAGATTTTCCACTCAAACATGCAATCGTTTTCATCATTCTTTTTGTTTTTTTTAAAGTGTTTAACAATATGATTTTTTGAAAAAAGGTTATTTTTATGTTGTTTTTAGTAAAAAAGTACAAATTTTAAAATAAACGCTATTTTGCTTTTCCTGTCACAAATGTTTATTTATACTTCAAAAAAAATACTTTTTCGATATAAAAATAATATTTTTATTTAAAATATAAAATTTATTTAAAATATATTTTTTCAAAATAAAAAATACCTACTCTCTTAAAGGCTTTTCGGTAACCGCCTATTCGTTTGGTTTTTTGCTACTGCAAAGATACTTTTTATCAAAAGAAATCGCAATAGTTATTTCTAACTATACGCTTGTAACTTATTGGTTGTCAGTGATTTAATTAAAAAATTATTTTCATTTGGGACGTTGCGGATAATAGCCATTGACACAAATGATGTAATTAACAGAAGCGTAAAAATCTTCTTGTTGGTTTGTTGCGTTTGTACGCAGGTCGGGCAAAGCAAAAGTGATTCGTCCATCGCCGCCATAAGAAGTGCCTAATAGTGAAAAAAGTGCTTGGTTGTCGTTGATAGGCAAAATTTGCCCATGGCAAAACATCCAATCTTGAGGTGAAAAATTGCCAGCGAAAAGTGTAACCTGACCTGTAAGTGGTAATGCCTGAGGCTCTTTAGATGCCATAAAAAAAATCGTTTAAATTTGGTTAAATAATAATTATTTCAAAAAATGCTATTTGTTTTCATTTGGAATTTTGAGACTGCTGTTTTCATTTGGTTTTTTGCTACTGCAAAGATAATATAAAGAAAAAAATTATACAATAGTTATAAATAACTATTGACAATATAAACAATTGATTATCAGTATTTTACAGTGTAAAAATATTTTTAAAACAATTAAAATACGTGTTTTAAAAGTTGTTTTTTATTTTTTCGACCAAAATTGTAATGTTGCGTATAGTTAGAAATAACTATTGCACAATGTTTTTATCTGTTGTACTTTTGCGCAAAACCAAATATTATGAAATTAGCATTGTTTGATGATCACATCATTGTCTTAGAAGGACTGAGTAATTTTTTTTCTAAAAAAGAAGGTGTAGAAGTAGTAGGTGTTGCTACCAAAAAAGCCGAAGTAATCCGTATTTTGAAGTCACAAGAAGTAGATATTTTGGTGTCAGATGTCATCACTGATGAAGAACTTGGCTTAGAACTTTTTGAAGAAATACAAAATATGAACCTGACAACCAAAGTGATTGTATATAGTAGTTTGCAGGGCGATGTCGTATTTAATTTCTTGTATGAATACGGCGTGGTTGCTATTTTGAATAAAACCAAAGGCTTAGAGGAGCTTTGGCAACTGATAGAATTGGCTCATCTGAACACCGAATATAAGAAAAAAAGTAGTGATGCGCCACCGCCTACGCTTTCGCCAAAGGAAAAAGATATAGCACGCTATTTGGCAAGAGGTTTGGCAGCAAAGGAAATTGCGGCACTCACGCAAACCTCAGTCCATACTATCAACAATCAAAAAAACCACCTTTTGGCGAAGTTTGAATGTATGAATACCACAGAGTTGATTTCAAAATTGATACAGATGGGCTATATGAAAATGTAGGGAATGAATGATGGATATTTTTGAGATTTTGTGAAAAATATCTTACTGTAAAATATTAAGTGATAGAAAATAGGTTATGATTAAGCGGCCATTTTCCAAAAACTATCCCATTGATTATTAACCTTTAATTGGATGATTGAAGTCATAGCGTTAGGGAATTTGTAAAAAATAACTTACCCAGTTAGGTTTGGAATAATTTTGACATCCCATTTTTGTAAGTCGTGATTTTTTTGAATGTATGGCTCTATTTCGATGAGTTCTTGCTCTGATAATTTTAGTCCTGTTGTGTAAAT
>JANMGN010000125.1:0-1791 GCA_031374645.1 Chitinophagales bacterium
GGTTCTTATTTGCATTTGTGTATGTCAAGATTAACAAAGCCCTCTCCTTATTCTAAATCAAGCGGCAGTATTGGCTACCAAGATACGCCAGTAGAATTTATAGCATCAACAACCGCTTACGAGAGAACACAATTAAACATAGAACCTTATTTAGATTTGAATATACGATTATTCAAACGAATTACATGGAATCTACATAGGGGTTACAATTTTGGATTTAGAAGGCTGTATGTCATGGATTCAGAATATACTATAAGTGGTATTCCTCAGCCGAAAGGAAGCACTGAAACAAAAGGTTCTGGAAACGTTTTATCTACGGGTTTTAAATTTTATTTTAAAAATAAAAAATAGTTGAGTATAAATGCTGCTACAAGTTATATTTGTAGTGGCTTTTTTTGTAACATTCCTTAATAACTGTTCAGCTTATTGGTAAAATGGGCTTTAGCCCGTTGCAGTAGTTATACTAAATAGCATAAAGTACTTTCTGATTATTTTAGTAATAAGCTGTTAAAAAAATATTTTCAAAAAAGGGCGATTATCTTCGGTCTAACTTTTCATATTAGCTGTATTTGACAGTCAAATGTTAAATTTTTATATAACAATACACTTTTATATATTTTCGTCGAAAAAAATTGCCAAATATAAAATTTAATTTTACATTTGTCACAGAATTAAGAAAACATATAAGTTAGTTGTTTGAAATTAAATTTTTATTTATATTAAAATTAACAATACTTAACGTTTTATTAACAAAAGTGTATTTCAGTTTTTGTTTCCCTAAAAAAAACTAATTACTACGTCTTCTTTCAAACATACATTCATATTACTATTAGAAAATTTATTCAAACACTATGATTATTCTTTATTTTACTACCACGATTTTAGTCCTTGGCACTTGCCTGATCGCTGCGGACTTTTTACTTTCGGCTGCAAAAAAGCGAAAGATTTAACACAAACTCGATAAGCAATAACATTCTCTCGTTATTGCTTATTTTTTTTGCCTAACTACTTCGTAAAGCGCAATAGAAAGTGCGCAAATGACATTCATAGAAAACCCTACGCCATACATCGGTATATGCGCTGCAAAGTCACATTGCTTCAAAATTATTTCTGAGATACCCATATTCTCAGCACCTACCACTAATGCAATTTTCGGAATAGCTTGGAAATCAATATCATGCAGTGTTTTGCTTTCGGCTGTGATTTCTACAGCAACTACAGTGAAACCTTCCGTTTGTAAGTCTTTTATAGTTTGCAGTAAATCACTTGTGAAAGAGTAGGGGACATGACTGTCTGCTCCTCTGGAAACTCTACGTAGTTTTTTGATGCTTATACTTTCATTTTCGCCACCATAATAAAGCTGCTCCACACAAAGAGCATCGCTAATTCGCAGCGCAGAACCAATATTTATTTCGTCACGCATATTATCTAATAGCACCCGTAAAGGAAATTTTTTATACTTTTGCGAACTTGTATGAAAATCGAGTGTTGTATCTTTTTTTAGAATTTCTGACATTGTAGGTTGAGAATTTTAGAACAAAGAAACGTAAAAATTATAAAAAAGTATGAATTTTTTAAAATTCGTATAAAATTCATTTGAAATATGAAAATTTGGAAACATGAGCCTACTTTGGAAGGCTTGAATGCCTCGGGAAGAGGTACGATTGGCGAGCATATCGGCATCGAATTTGTTGATTTTGGAGATGATTTTTTGGTGGCTAAAATGCCTGTCGATGCACGTACGATACAGCCGATGCGACAATTACATGGCGGTGCATCGGTCGTTTTAGC
>JANMGN010000162.1:0-4948 GCA_031374645.1 Chitinophagales bacterium
TTTAGATACAATTTTGAGTTTAGAAAATTTGGTTCGGGTAGAAAAATACTATTTTTGGAATATACCTTATAAAGATCCTGATGACCAAAAATTCATTGATTGTTATGTGGCTTGTGGTGCAAGTTACCTTGTTTCGGAAGATAAAGTGTTTTTTAAAGAGTTGAAAAAAATAGATTTTCCAAAAGTAAATGTCATTAAGGCAAAGGCTTTTGAATACTTTTATCTTGTTAATAAAATTCAAAATCAATAATATTTTAGTACGTGTCATACATTTATGTCGTACCTACGGCACTAAAAACCAATACAAAACCAACAACGGTAGGTTAAAACCTACCGCTACCGAAAAAATACCATGCCTGAGGGCATTTTTACAAAATACTGATTTTAAAAAAAGTAAAAAATTTTAAAAATGAAAAAAATAATTCTTTTATTAAGTATTTTCTTAATTTCCATGACTTCATTTGCACAAAAGAAAGTCGTGGAAAAAGCTCAAATTAAATCAACTCCCAAAGTTGAAGTAACCCAAATTATTCCTCACATTTTATTAGAAAACCAACCAGAGAAAATACAAGAAATTGGCATAGGAGAAGCACCAGAAGATGCCATTTATTCCCCTGTAGGTAACGGAGCAGCAAAGAGTTTTACGGAGTATCCTGCTAACTTTATAGGAGGTAGGGAAGCAATGATAAAATTTATTGATGAAAACATTAACTATCCAAAAGAATTATATCAAAACCCAATAGAAGGTGAAATAGAAGTATTTTTTCGTATCGGAGTAGATGGGACATTGTCTAATTTTAGCGTACGAAACTCTTCATCTCCTAACAATGAATACTTAGTTGCAGAAGCAATAAGAGTAACCTCAATCATGCCCAAATGGTCGCCAAGGTTTTACAATAATGAATACAAAGAAGATACTGGAAGCGTAACAATTGTTTTTAAAATCAAAATAAAATAACATTCTAAATAAAAATTTACAACAACTAAATAAAATTAGGACATTCGATATCGAAACGATAAAAGGCTACTATGCGAGTCTTTCTGCGGAAATTGAATGTTTTAAAAATACAATACAATGACAATAGAAAGAACAGCATCAGAATTTATCATAAAAATCCCTTCATCGGTTGGGATAAATGAAGTGCAAGAGTTTTTAGACTTTTTAAGATACAAAGAATTGACTTCAAAATTCAAAGCAACTCAAAATGATGTTGAAGATTTGGTTGGCGAAGTAAAAAGTGCTTGGAAAGAAAAAAGAGCCGCACGTAAAGAAGCATGAAAATAATTGTTGATACCAATATTGTTTTCAGTGCCATTTTGAATGTTAATAGCCGTATTGGTCGGTTATTGATACAAGCACCTCCGTCGATAGCGTTTTATTCTTGCGATTTTTTGGTTTACGAAATACGAAAACATAAAGATAAATTGTTGAAAATTACTAAATTGAGTAAAAATGAACTTTGGGAACTCCAACAACTTGTAACGCAGAAAATTCACTTTATCAACGACGATTTGCTAAACGATGATTTATTGGATTATGCTGAAAATCTCTTACAAGATATTGACATAGACGATGCACCTTTTGTGACACTTGCCATGCAACTCGAAGGAAAACTTTGGACAGGCGATAAAAAACTTTCCGAAGGTTTGGCTAAAAAAGGTTTTCAAAATTTGATTTCGACAGAAAAATTACTTGAATTAATGAATGAGTTATAAAATATAATACGCTCATTTTCAATAAAATAAAATAAATAAAAAAATTACAATACAATAATAAAAATAAAATTATGGCATTTGACATTCAGATGATACAAGGCTATTATGCTAGCCTTCCTGCGAAAATTGAAGCAGCGAGAACCAAAACAGGTCGTCCGCTGACCTTGGCTGAAAAGATTTTATTCTCGCATTTACACGCTGATTCGCCGATGGCGGATTATGGTCGTGGCAAAGATTATGTATTCTTTGCGCCTGACCGTGTGGCGATGCAAGATGCTACGGCACAAATGGCGTTGTTGCAATTCGATATGTGCGGACGCAAGCAAGTCGCAGTGCCTTCAACGGTGCATTGCGATCACTTGATACAAGCACGTACGGGCGCAACGAGCGATTTGCAAGAAGCAAAATCTGAAAGCAACGAAGTTTTTGACTTCTTGCAAACGATTTCTAACAAATATGGCATTGGTTTTTGGAAACCAGGTGCAGGTATTATCCACCAAATCGTGTTGGAAAATTATGCTTTTCCAGGCGGTATGATGGTCGGTACGGATAGCCACACCGTGAATGCAGGTGGTTTGGGCATGGTAGCGATTGGCGTAGGCGGTGCTGATGCCGTTGATGTCATGGTTGGTATGCCTTGGGAATTGAAAATGCCAAAATTAATTGGCGTAAAACTCACGGGCAAACTCAGTGGTTGGGCTGCTCCGAAAGACGTTATTTTGAAAGTGGCAGGTATCCTTACGGTAAAAGGCGGTACGGGCGCAATCGTTGAGTATTTTGGCGAAGGTGCAGTGGCGATGTCTTGTACAGGAAAAGGAACAATCTGTAATATGGGTGCAGAGATTGGCGCAACAACTTCTACATTTGGTTACGATGAAAGCATGAGCCGTTACCTTCGTGCAACGGGTCGTGAAGACGTAGCGGCAGCGGCAGATGCAGTTGCGGCACACTTGACAGGCGATGCAGATTGTTACGCAAATCCTGAAAAGTATTTTGACCAAGTTATCGAAATCAACCTTTCCGAACTCGAACCATACATCAATGGCCCTTTCACACCAGATTTAGCAACGCCTATCTCTAAGATGAAAGAAGCCGCAGCCGCCAACAATTGGCCTACAAAAGTTGAGATTGGTTTGATTGGTTCTTGTACCAACTCGTCTTACGAAGACATCAGCCGTGCAGCGTCTTTGGCAAAACAAGTTGCAGCAAAAGGCTTGAAAACCAAGGCAGAATTTACGATTACACCAGGTTCGGAGTTAATCCGTTACACGATTGAGCGTGATGGTTTGTTAGAAACTTTTGATAAAATTGGCGCAACAGTGTTCTCTAACGCTTGTGGTCCATGTATCGGAATGTGGAAACGTGTAGGTGCTGAAAAGCAAGAGCGCAACACGATTGTTCACTCTTTCAACCGTAATTTTGCGAAACGTGCCGACGGAAATCCAAACACAATGGCTTTCGTGGCATCGCCAGAAATGACAACGGCTTTGGCAATTGCAGGCGATTTGACCTTCAATCCAATGACCGATAAATTGATAAACGAAGCAGGCGAGGAAGTAATGTTGGAAGAACCAACAGGATTTGAGTTGCCACCAAATGGCTTTGCAGTCGAAGATGCAGGTTATGTAGCACCGTTGGAAGATGGTAGCGGTGTCAAAATCACAGTTGCCGAAACCAGTAAGCGTTTGCAATTGTTAAAACCTTTCGTTCCTATCGCTTTGGGCGAAACGAAGGGAATGCGCCTATTAATCAAGGCAAAAGGCAAATGTACGACCGACCATATTTCTATGGCAGGACCTTGGTTGGAGTTCCGTGGTCACTTACAAAATATTTCTGAAAACTGTTTGATTGGTGCGGTCAATGCGTACAGCGAAAAAACCAACGAAGTGTGGAACGCACTCGACGGTGGTTTCTACAAAGTACCAGACAGCGCAAAGAAATACCAGGCAGCAGGTGTCGGAACGATTGTTTTTGGCGAAGAAAACTACGGCGAAGGCTCATCACGTGAACACGCAGCGATGGAACCTCGTTTCTTAGGTGTGAATGCGGTTGTGACCAAATCGTTTGCTCGTATCCACGAAACAAACTTGAAAAAGCAGGGAATGTTAGCTTTGACATTTGCAGACAATGCTGATTACGATAAAGTACGTCAAGACGACACGATAGATATCTTAGGTTTGGAAGATTTCGCTCCTAACCAAAATCTCCGCATCGCTCTTTTCCACGCTGACGGAACAACTGATGCTTTTGATGTAAAACATACTTACAATCAACAACAAATCGAGTGGTATCGCTCAGGAAGTGCGTTGAATAAGATAAGAAAGGATTTGGGCGTAACGGCTTGATTATTTTTTGTTTTGTAAATAAAAAAGCCACGACTTCTTGGTAGAAATTGTGGCTTTTTTTATTTTATTCAAAAATATTTTTCTCAGGCAATTGTCTTACATCAAAAAAATTAAGTAAAACAATATTTTGCAGTTTGATTTCGTAATAAAGTGCTATGTTCTTGGTAATCAGTATTCTACGTACATTGTCGTATAATCCAGATGCCATACCAATCATTGGCATTTTTGCCAAAAGGTCAAGTTTGGCGTAGCAATCAACGATAAAATTTTCAGAAATCCTATCCGACCATTCTATTTCTAAATAATTGACAATGTTTAGAAAATCCTCCGTTGCTATATCCGTCCAAATTATCTTGAAAGCCATACTTTGATTTTTTCTTTCATTGCTTCATTAGAAATAGTTTGTCCGTTGGCACTTTGAGCAAGAGCCATTTCTAAACGTTTTTTCTGCGAAGTATTGAGTTCATCTGTGACTTCTTTGCGTTTAGGTTGCTTTTGTAACAAAGACAATACTTCGTAAAAATGTTGAAGTAAATCTGTATCTTCAACAGTATCAATGAGTTGATGTAAATTTGTTCTTACTGCGGTTGCTACCATTTTTTCTAAATTTTACTACAAAGATAGGTGTTTTTTTGAAAAAATAATTATTTTAACATACTCACTAAAATATCTGCCGCACCAGCCTCAAATTCGGGTGTATGCAAGAAATAAGTTTTGTTGGCTTCTAACAAAGATGTTTCTTTTGCCTTCGATGCATCAATATCTTCTGCCAAAATACGTATCAAGTGTATTTTGTCTAAAAATGTCAATTGATTTATATTTGGTAATAATTGTGATAATGTTGTCATTTTCTAAAATTTTACTACAAAGATAGGTGTTTTTTTGAA
>JANMGN010000198.1:0-2580 GCA_031374645.1 Chitinophagales bacterium
AATTTTTTGACGATATAAATAAAAGCCAAGATAAGTGTGTATGTGAACGTCGCTGCCATAAGTTTTTTATTTTATAAATAAATTGGTATTGAGGTATTAAAACGTTTCGTTATTTGTTTTCGCTGCTTATCATATTATATCTTTTCTACTTTATTCATATTATTTTTTATTAATACTCTAATAATCACACGATTAGATATTTTACTTTTTTATTTAAAAATAAAAAATATAATTTTTTTTACTTTTTTTCGTTAAAAAATCAACTTAAAAAAAAATTGAACTATGCCTTATCTTAAATATCTACTTTTGTTTTGCACGTTTTCTATTCTGAATATGGCAGACATCGCTGCACAAGAAAATTTTATTACACGCAAAACGGTAACTGGAAAAACAAAGGAACTTTTTGACGAAGCGAGAAAACAATTTTCGCAAAGCGACAACAAAACTGCTATCAAAACGCTTGACAAGGTAATTGAAAAAGAACCTACTTTTATAGATGCGTTTTTTCAAAAAGCGATTATTTATCGCTCTACTAATAATAATGTTGGGGCAGAGGAAGCATTTGAAAAAGCCTTAGCTATTTCCAAAACGTACGAACTAAATGCGATTTTTTCTTTGGCTGAGGTAGAGCATATTTTAGGCAAAGAAAATGAAGCAACGGTTCATTATCAGGAGTTTTTAGCTTCAAATCCTAAGAATAAAGACGCAATTGCTAAGGCAACTACTTATATTGCAAATTATAATTTTGCAGTAGAAGCCAAAAAAAATCCTGTTGCTTTTGCCCCTATTCGCTTAGATAGTAGTATCAATACTTCTGCTCCTGAGTATTTTCCTTGCTTGACGGCAGATGGAGAAACTATGATTTTTACCCGTAGAGAAAGGCGAGATGAAGATTTTTTTTCGAGTAAAAAAGTAAATGGAAAATGGCAAAAAGCAATGCCGATGAATAGCGTAAACACAACAGAAAATGAAGGTGCAGAAACGATTTCGGCAGATGGGAAAACTTTGGTTTTTACAGGTTGTGACCGACCGTTTGGTTTAGGAAGTTGTGATTTGTACATCTCTGAGCAAAATGACGGTAAGTGGTCTGCTCCTAAAAATATGGGCTTTACGGTAAATTCTAAAGCATGGGAATCGCAGCCCGCTTTGAGTGCTGATGGGCGGACGCTTTATTTTTCCTCAAATAGAGCTGATGGATTTGGCGAAAATGATATTTGGGTCAGTGAAAAACAGTCAGATGGTACTTGGTCGCAAGCAAAAAACTTAGGCGCACCTATCAATACACCCAAAACAGACCAATTTCCTTTTATTCATCAAGATGGACAAACTTTTTACTATGTCACAGATGGTTATGCTGGTATGGGCGGTTTAGATATTTTTTATGCAAAAAAAAGCGAATTTGATACTTGGTTACAGCCAACTAATATTGGTTTTCCTATCAATACCAAAGGTGACGAAATTGCTTTTATAGTCAGTGTTGATGGCAAAACAGCTTATTTTTCAAGCAATGTCAAAGATATTAAAGCAAAAACGGAGCAGGTAAAACTTCGACCTAATGAAATGTCCGATATTGATATTTATACTTTTGACCTCTATGAAAAAGCTCGCCCAAAACTTGTAACTTATGTAAAAGGGAATGTTTATGATGCAAAAACCTTGAAGAAATTGCGTGCAAAGGCAGAAATTGTTGATTTAGCAACAAATAAACCTATTACTTACGCAATTGCTGATGCACAAGGGGAATTTTTAATTTGTTTGCCTGTCGGAAAAAATTATGCGCTGAATGTAAATAGAAAAAATTATGTTTTTTATTCTGATAATTTTGCCTTGAACGAAAATAATGTGAGTACCAAACCATATCTTTTGGATATTCCTTTGCTTTCTATTGAAAAGCAAAGCAGTACAAGTACGCCTACGGTTGTCACAGGAAAGCCAATTATTTTAAAAAATATCTTTTTTGAAACAGGTTCTGCGAAATTAAAAATAGAATCTACCAACGAACTCAACCGTTTGAAAACGATGTTGGAAGAAAATTTGAGTTTAAAAATTCAAATTAATGGGCATACAGATAATACTGGAAATGATGCCGATAACATGTCACTTTCTTTGAATAGAGCAAAAGCAGTTTATGACTTTTTGGTACGAGAAAAAATAGATGCTAATCGTTTGATTTTCAAGGGTTTCGGAGAAAATACGCCCATCGAAACCAATGACACAACAGAAGGAAAACAAGCCAATAGAAGAACAGAATTTCAAATAATTTCTTATTAAAACCTCTTTTTATGTCACAAAAAGAAGCAAAAAAACGCATATAAAATATTAATTATATGTTAAATTTAAAAAATATATATATGTTTTATTAGGATTTCTCGCACAAAAGTTGCTACTTTGCATCATTGAACCAACAACTATGACCATTAAAGACTTTTCGCAAAATCTCAAAATGGTTGACCGCATTTTGGCGAACTGTCCCAACCTATTGTCGTCACGATAATTTTTTCCCGAACAGGAACATTCATGCCCAAGGCATGCGTGGAATCTACCCCTAAATTTAATAGCATATCCAAAGTATTTTTTAGA
>JANMGN010000201.1:0-9209 GCA_031374645.1 Chitinophagales bacterium
CCTAAAAAATACAGCGGTTTTGTTTTTGTAAAATAAAAAAAGGAATATCTTTGTAAGGTAAAATGCTGTCTTACCGCTGCTTGGTGTATAATACCAAAGCAGGGCGGTAGGGTAGGTTTTTTTAAGAGGAACACCAAACAAGGTGAAAATTAATACTAATAGATGGAACAAAATAATAAAGAAATAAAATTTGATGTAATCTCTAATGACAGAGAAAAATTAGAAGAAACACTAAATTGGTATAATTCAGTATTTAATACGGATTTTATTATCGTAAATTATGTATTGGATGAAGTAAGTTTTGCTGAAATAAAAGCTTCTAAGTTTAAATTGACTGACATATTCAATATTGGCTATGCTTTCGGCTGTAAAGAGGAAAAATTGAGAGAACAAGGCTTAATTGATTGGTAGAGACTCGCTGGCAATGAATATGCACCTATCTCAATCTACCCGAAATGGGCTTAAAAGGCTACGCTACCGTGACCGACTTGGCGCATTTTTCGCCTTGCTTGGTGTTCCCATTGAAACCGCCCCTGCAGCCCTGCTTTGGTGTTATACACCAAGCAGCCACAAGGCGGTAACTATGCGAAGCCAATAGAAAACCTCAGTACAAAACAAAACAAGATGAATTCATATTCGCCTTACTTGGTGTTCCCATTGAAACGAATCCTTATTTACTCCCCAACCAATCTTTAAAAATCACATCAATCGCGTCATTTTTCTCCCAATTTTCGCTGATATTTTCCAAAGCTAAAATCTTTTCAAAAAGTTTATCTTGGCGCAAACCTTCTTCGAGCGCAACGCTGTAAGGCGTATGACTAAACGTCACGAGCGAGTACAAAGGCGTAAAATCTTGTGGGTATTTTTTATACAGGTTTGCTGTAATTTTTTGACGCAACAAAAACATTGGGTCGCCTACCAAATCACGCATTTCTATAAAATTTCTTAGTGCCAATTCCGCAACCGCATCTGCATCTTTGGGGCGAGTTTTTGAAAAATGTGCAATTGCTGCATCAAAATCCTCTTGATAATCAGCGAGTAACGCATCTAAAATAACACAATCTTCAAAACCTGCATTCATACCTTGCCCATAAAAAGGGACTATTGCATGAGCCGCATCGCCTATCAAAACAACGTTTTTGTAGTGCCACGGATTGCATTTTACCGTAACCAAAGCAGGCGTAGGGTTTTCAAAAAACTCTTCCACCAAATCGGGCATCATCGGAATAGTGTCAGCAAAATATTGCTCAAAAAAATGTTGGACAGCTGTTTTGTTAGTCAGTTTTTCAAAACTGTCATCGCCTTCAAAAGGCATAAAAAGAGTACACGTAAAACTGTCATCAGGATTTGGCAAAGCAATCATCATAAAACGACCACGAGGCCATATATGTAGCGAATTTTTATCCATTTCAAAGGCACGAGCTTGCTCAGATGAGATATTGAGTTCCTTGTAACCGTAGTCTAAATAAGACTGCGAATAATTGAATCGAGGCAATTTTTGCAAACTATTTCGCACCGCTGAAAATGCACCATCAGTACCAAAAATATAATCGAAACGATGTGTTGTACGCTCTTTTGAAAGGTCATCTTCAAAGCGGATTTCACAATTTTCTAAATCCAAACCAAGGCACTTTTTATGAAAATAAAAATGTACATTATCCAGACTATCAGCAACTTGCAAGAGTGCTTTGTTTAATCCACCACGAGAAACGGAGTAAATCGCTTCGCCTTCTTTGCCGTATTGTTGATAGGTCAAATCGCCTGCGGTGCTGTGCATCATGCGCCCACTCATAGGTATCGCAACATTCCGAATTTCGTCTGCAATACCCGCTTTTTCTATCGCTTGCCAACCACGGTTGCTCATCGCCAAATTGATAGAACGACCGCCTTGATAACCTTCTTTTCGCATATCGCCACGACGCTCAAAAACGCTTACGTCATGTCCTTTTTTTGCCAAAAAAACAGCCCAAAGCGAGCCAACAAGTCCTCCGCCAACAATTAATATTTTCTTTTTTTGCATAAAATAAGTATTGATTTTGCTTACAAAAATCTTCTTCACAAAGTTACAAAAATCCAAACACTTTAAACGAAACTAAGGTTCAATTTTTTTTTCGCTAACGTGTATTTTAAAATTTTATTTCAAAAAAAGTAAAAAAAACTTGTTTATTGTTAAAAATAGTTTTAAATTGCATTAAAATGTATGCTTACACTACCATCGGCATAATAAAAATAAATAAACTACTGAAAATCAACAAATTATAAAATCGGCTTTTTATATGAAACAGACTTTACTATTATTATCTTTTTTCTTTTTGAGCTTCGTAGCTTCTGCACAACGTGAAAGCGGACCCAATTGTCAGACTTGTTTTGGTAGCAACGGAGAGCGTGTCCAAATTATGATTTACCCAAATCCCATCACGGAATTTGTAGGTATAAATGATGAAAATGAGCAAGTGCGTCGCTTGGATATTTTTAATCTAATGGGTCGCCAAATGAAAAGTATTTCAGTTTCAAAAGGAGAGCGTTACAGCGTTAGCGATTTGCCGAATGGTGTTTATTTTGCACGGTTGATAGACAAAAACGACCGTATTATTACCACTCAGCGAATCAATAAACGTTAATTTTAATTGCCGATTTTTACTTACACGTTTTATACTTATGTTTTATAAAAAAAACCTACAATGTCAGAAAAGATATTGTAGGTTTTTTATTTAAAAAAACGTCTATTTCAGATAATTTATGTCAAAATACAAAACGATTAGCGAAGCAACTATTGGAGAATTTAGGGATAAAGGCTCAAAATTTTTGGCATATACTTACCCGATTCGAGAAGAAGAAAGTGTTGCTCAATATATAGAAATACTGCGAAAGGAACATCCCAAAGCACGACACTGGTGCTACGCTTGGCGATTAGGTTTGGATAAAAACAACTACCGTGCAAATGACGATGGCGAACCTTCCAACACCGCTGGACGACCAATATTAGGGCAAATAGATAGTTTTGGCTTGACAAATGTCTTGATAATCGTAGTTCGTTACTTCGGTGGTACACTTCTGGGAACTTCTGGACTAATACAAGCCTACCGAGAAAGTGCTGCTGATGCGCTTTCGCAAGCAAAAATAATCGAACAAGTGGTTTGTTATTTTTACCAAATTACTTTTGATTATGCTCAAATGCCAGACGTGATGAATGCGCTCAAAAAAATGGACTTGGAACTGAGAAATAAAGATTTTGGCGAAAAAGGAAATGTACAAATTGCCATTCCGATAGATGAAATAGACGACACTTTACTGCGTTTCAAGGCGTTGGTTTTGAAAAAAACAGAAGAAGAAGCTGCACTTTTTGAAACTATCGAAGGGGTAGATGTATTGTATAGTTACACTTTTTGAAAAAATAATATAACGCCCGAAAGCATCGTCATACCATCTAAAAAAATATAAAACCAATAGTCGTTTTTTGTTTTTTTACTGATAAAAAAAGTAAGTATAAGGAGCAAAAAGGGTAGCGATAAAGCAAAATTTTCAAGAGTAGAAAAAGTATTTTTTAATAAAAAACACATGAACACAAAGCAAAGAGTAGCAATAAAAAATGTAATAGTTAGTTTTTTTTCGTCAAAATAAGTGACAAAGTTTTTGATACCAAAATCTTCGTTTCTATCTCGAAAATCAAATAACATACAGACTGTTCCAAGGAGTAAAAAGCGATTAAGCGCAAAAAAATACTGCTCATTTGTCCAAATAATATTAGCATTTTCAAAAGGCAAAACTACTGTTACACATAGCCAAACTATTGCTAAGTAAAATGTTTTTGCGGTAGCAAAACCTTTTAAAAAGTAGAAAAAACGAAAAGGGATTTTTGGTGCAGTATATAAAAAAGTAAGCAAAGCAAGTGGAAAAATGATTTTCCAAAGGTGTGAAACAGTGAAAAATGAAAAAAATGTAACAAAAAATGAAATTATGAACAGAAGTTTCAAAGAAGTTCGATTTTTGTCAGACCATACAATACGAGGTGTTTTTGTTTCGCTTGTAGTCAAAAACCAATGAAGTGAATAACTACACATCGTCGCACAAAATACAAAAATCGCTAAATTTTTATCAAAAAAAAGACCAAACAAACGCTGCGAAGCGAAGCACATCACGACAGCCGCTATTGCAACATAGAAGTTAGCAAAAACGAAAGTATCTACTATTTTTTTCAACATTACAAAGCCAAAATCCATTTCGCTGCGGACAATAAATCGTTTGTTACGAAGTTTGCGCCTTCTGCATTTTCTTTTCCATTATTGATATGCACGGTTTTCAAACCAGCATTATTGCCAGCTGTAATATCTCGTTGTGCATCGCCTATCATAAACGATTTTTTGACATCAATATCATACTTCAAAACGGCATCTGAAATCATTTTATGACCAGGTTTTCGGCAGTCGCAAGCGGTATCAAATTTGGGATGATGCGGACAAAAAAACATATCATCTATCAAATTCCCCGTTTCTGCTTGTAAGTAATCGAAGCAATCAAAAACCGCTTTTTCGGTATAAATTCCCTTTGCAATTCCCGACTGATTGGTAATAATAATCAATTTATAACCTTGATTTTTCAATAAAAGTAGAGCTTCTGCTACGCCATTGAAAATTTTAAATTCGGCTATACTATACACATAATCTACTTTATCGTGGTTTAAAACGCCATCACGGTCTAAAAAAATAGCTTTGTTTGTCATTTTTTTTTTACTTTTTTGCAAATGTACGACTTTTTTAGAATGAATAATTCATTTTTATGCTTAAAATAGAATGAAGTAATTTTTTGACAAATAAAATATCTGATTTTACTTATCTTTGTGGCATAAAAAATTGATTAGAAAATGAAAAAAATAATAGTGGTAGGCTCAAATGGGCAAGTTGGTAGCGAATTACAAGCAATTGCGAAAGATTTTAGCGATTTTGAGTTTATTTTTACCAGTAGAAAAGACTTTGATATGAGCAGTTTGGAAAGTATCGAAGATTTTTTCCATACGCATTTGCCCGATTATTGTATCAATTGTGCTGCATATACGGCGGTGGACAAAGCGGAAAGTGAAAGCGAATTGGCGCACTTGACTAATGCTACTTCGGTCGCTTATTTAGCGATGAATTGCAAACTGATGGGTATTCCGTTGGTGCATCTTTCCACGGATTATGTGTATCATAATGGTCAAAATACGCCTTTTGTAGAAAGTGACGAAACCAATCCGTTGAGTATTTATGCGAGTACGAAACTCGAAGGCGACTTGCTTGCGCTTGATACGCACTCGCCTACGATGGTCATTCGTACGTCTTGGGTGTATTCTTCTTTTGGAAATAATTTTGTGAAAACGATGTTGCGTTTGGGTAGCGAAAGGACAGAATTAAAGGTTGTTTTTGACCAAATAGGAACGCCTACTTACGCTCGAGATTTGGCAAAAGCGATTTTGACTATTTTGACAAAAGTGGAAAAAGGAGCGATTGATCAATCGAATTTACACGGTATTTTTCATTATTCTAACGAAGGTGTAACGAGTTGGTACGATTTTGCAAAAGCCATTTTTGTAGAAAAAAATATAACTTGCAAAGTTTATCCGATAGAAACTTCGCAATTTCCGACACCTGCGCAGCGTCCGCCCTTTTCAGTGATGAATAAAAATAAAATAAAAGAAATTTTTCAGATAGAAATACCACATTGGCAAGAGAGTTTGAAAGAAATGTTGTCGTTGGTGTGATATTGATACAAAATAAACCGCTATACTTTTTACGTATAGCGGTTTGTTTTTTATAAAAATAAAAAAATCCTATTTTTCGTCTTTTTTCTTGCGGCGTGTTTTGAACATTTCTACCAAATCTTTTTCTTTCAAAAATCCTTGATCTACAAAAGTTCCTGCAACAAATTTCTTGATTTCTTGGTAATCTTTTCCACGTTTGTCTGTGAAATAAGACAATGAAGAAGTAACATAAGAAAGCGAAAGGTCTTCTATGTTTTGGTTAAACAACTGATTACCAAACACTTGCATATACACAGACATCGTTTTGTTTTGCTCAAAATACTTGTGGTAATCACGTGCGTTAAATTCTGTCATGTCATGCTTAATGGCATTGAAAATTACACGACGAAGGCACTGATTGTAAACAGAAAGTCCTTCGTGATTATTGTGGTATAATCTCACAGCATTTACAGCATCTTCGCTCGGGTATTCTTTTGTATCTATTTCCGTCATCAAGGCATAATAATCGGTCAAATCGTCATTGACGCTTGCGTCTAAAACAGCACTTACTCTGCGGTTACACTCCATACTCACGTCTGCACCCGATTGTAATTGTTCCAACAATAAACCAAAATAAGTTTCGCTAAATTTCGGGTCTTCGGTACGTTGTGCATTGAAAATAGCTTTGAGTGCTTCGTTGTTGTCTTCCGAAAGGTCAAAGAAATTAGCATACCAGAACAACATTTCTGTATGCTCCCAATGATTCAAAAAGTCGCCATTCGTGATACACTCTTCCATTTGCGCCACAAAACTACTATTATCCAATTTGCGAGAAACACGTTGGTACAAAAAGTCTTTTACCGAAGGATAAAACACTTTTAGTTCAGAAAGTTGTGCTGGAAATTCAGTAGTAAAATAAATTTCGTTTGCGAATTGCTTTTCATAACGAGCCCAAGCCTCACGACGCTCTTTTTCAAAACGGAAACGGTCTATTTTATTGCCTTGTAAATAATAACGGAAACGCTTGTTAGAATAGCCATTTATCAAACCTGTAATCCAAATATCAGAACTCAACATGAAACCAATTTGCACCGTTTGACCAATGCGCTTTTTTAGCCATTCAAAGTTCGGAGAAGTCATAATAGCATCTAAAACAGCTTTGAAATGCTCTTGCTGACGTACATATTTGCAATCTGCCTTTGATACTTCGCCTCGCAATACGCTGTACGCCAGTATTTTAGGTAAAAATAAACCTTCAAAAGCTGGGTCGAGTAATATTTGTTCAAACGAAATCAATTGTAAAGGGTCGTTTTTGGCAACTGCCAAATGCGCCTCTGCCAAAAGTGGTTCGTACATAGAAGCAAGCATTTTATAATCGTCCTCTTCTTCTGTATCTTGATAAAGCGCAAACTGCTCAGATTCTTGAATCGAACCAGCAATTGCTTCCAATTGATCGACGTATTCTTGTGATAATGGTAACATGATTTTTTGTATTTAAAATTTAAAAACATTTTTTATTTAATAGAAAACCTGATAATGCTACAAACGGCATTATCAGGTTTTTTACTTCGCCCTGCGAATTATGATGCAAATATAGGAGTATTTTTTTTAAATGCAAACAAAAAATCGTTTATTTACGTGTTTGACGTAAATAATTAAAATTTGTAACACCTTGCTTCTAAATACGTTATACCCAAATGGCATAAAGTTTTACCCTTTTTATAAAATAGAAAAATTTACTAAATTCTTGCACTGTCATCCTGAACTTGCGAAGGAACTCACGATTACTTCTACGTAGGCTTAATTATGAGTTCCTTCGCAAGCTCAGGACGACAAACTCGTTTTTTTCAGTAGATTTATTACTTAATAAAATATTAGAACTTTGTGCTGCTTAATAAAATACAAGAAAAAAATTATGCAGTCTAAATATTCCAATTTAGCAGAAGTCCAAAAAGACCTTTTGGCAAAAAACATGACTTTGCCCAATTTGGTCAATTATTACTTAGAAAATATTGAAAAAACACGTCATCTAAACGCTTATGTAGAAGTTTTTGGAGCAGAAGCATTAGAAAAAGCGGTTTTTTTACAAGCAAAATTTCAAGCAAACCCTGATAGTGTCGGGCGTTTGTTTGGTATGGTCATTTCTATAAAAGATGTAATTTGTTATGTTGGACATAAAGTAACGGCGGCGGCTAAAATTTTAGAAGGCTTCGAGTCGCTTTTTTCGGCTACGGCTGTCGAGCGACTTTTGGCAGAAGACGTTATTATTATCGGACGTGTAAATTGTGACCAATTTGGTATGGGTTCTACGAACGAAAATTCTTTTTATGGAGCTACTCGAAATGGAATTGACCCTATAAAAGTGCCTGGCGGCTCATCAGGCGGCTCTGCAGTTTCGGTGCAGGTTGATACTTGTTTGGCTTCGTTAGGGACAGATACGGGTGGCTCTGTTCGGCAGCCCGCAGCGTTTTGCGGACTGATAGGTATGAAGCCTACTTATGGGCGTATTTCTCGTTACGGATTGCTGGCGTATGGTTCTTCTTTTGACCAAATCGGGACGCTGACCCGTAGCGTAGAAGATGCTGCTTTGCTCTTAGAAATTATGGCTGGACAAGATGATTTTGATGCCACTTCGAGTTCAAAATCTGTTGAAAAGTATTCAAATTGTTTGATTTCTACTAAAAAATCTAAAATTGCCTACATAGATACCGCTGTTCATCACGAAGGGCTTGATGCCGATGTGAGCCGCTTGACTTTAGAAACTATCGCAAAACTGCGACAAGAAGGACACGAAGTAGAAGCTGTTTCTTTCGATATTTTGGAATATTTGATTCCTGCTTATTATGTACTGACTACCGCCGAGGCTTCTACAAATCTCTCTCGATATGATGGTGTTCGCTTTGGATACAGAAATCCTGATGCTCAAAATCTGTATGAAACTTATACAAAATCACGTACTGAAGGTTTTTCGACGGAAGTAAAAAAACGCATTATGTTGGGTACTTTTGTTTTGAGTGCTGGTTATTTTGATGCGTATTATGCAAAAGCGCAAAAAGTTCGTCGTCTTCTAAAAGAGCGCACGCAAGCTATTTTTAAAGATTATGACTTTATTTTGTTGCCTACTTCTCCCACTCCTGCTTGGAATATTGGCGAAGCCTCGAAAGACCCTGTGGCGATGTATTTAGCAGATATTTTCACTGTCCATGCCAATATGGTTGGTATTCCTGCGATTGCGCTTCCAGTTGGCGAGAGCAAAGATGGTTTGCCAATTGGTATTCAGTTTATGGCAGACAAATTTCGGGAAGCTGATTTATTGGCTTTTGCAAAGGAATTTCAAGTACAATAAAAATGCGATGATAAAATAATTATTGATAAGTAGGCGTTAAAATTTGGTTTATGTTATTTTGTCGTTGTGAAAAAAGTGATAAATAACTGACTATAAGGAAGTTATTTATTATTTTTTGAACAATCGACTTAAAAAAATAACATAAGCTAA
>JANMGN010000206.1:0-8853 GCA_031374645.1 Chitinophagales bacterium
AAATGAAGGATAAATAGAACGGAAATAATGACATGGTAAGATTCTATGTATAGCGTTTTACCATTTTTTTTTGTACATTTCGTTGTAAAAAAAAATGTAACCCAAAATGTAACCCTAAAAAGGGTTACATTTTTTGCACAATTCGTTTTTAAAAAACGGATAATTTGGTCACCCTAAAGGTTACAATGTATAGTTTAATAATATCTTCAACATCGGCAAATTCTGGCTTAAAAATAGGGTTGTCGGAGTACAATTGAAATCTGCCTTCGACAATGAAAATTCTTTTTACAAGGATTCGATCTTGTAAAACTACTACATAAATCTCTCCGTTTTTAAACTCCTCGTGCGCATTTAAAATTAGCTCACAAATGACAAAATCTCCTTTTAAAAGCGCAGGGATCATTGAGTTCCCTTCTACTAATAATCCATATTGATTTTCTTTTTTTGTGAGACCTGGTATGTGTATCCAAGTAGATTGCTCTGGCTCGCCTGTGCTTACAGCAATCCCTGCGTGTGCCGCTATATTTAAAAATTGTAGATTACGCTCTGGATCGTCTGTGCTTACTAAATCTCTACCATTAAGATTAGAATTAATCATGTTGTCTATACCAAAAAGAAGCCAGCCTAAATTCACTTCACTATACTGTTTTGATATAAACTCTAAAACTTTATTAGGTATATCCCTGCCACCGCCCTCCACCTTGGAATAGTTAGATTGTGGAACACCAGTTAAATCTGCGAACTCGCTCGCTGTTTTTATACAAAAAAAGTCTTGACGTAACTTTTTTAGTCTTTTCCCTCTTTCTATATATTCTTGATTATCAGACATTTATATATTATTATAAATAAATTATACTATTTTGATAAAATAATTTCAAAAAATTTTGTATATTATACTATTTTGATATTATCTTTGCATCAACAAATACAAACAACATACCAAAACAATATACCTAAATTGAATTTGCAAACTAAAAGCAAAAGTACAAATAAAAATAGAGAAATGAAAGAAGCACTATTAAAACTTAGGGGAGAGCTGCGAAAAAATAAAGGCAGCATCAAAAGGATTGCTGATGAAATCGGCTGCACGGATGTTTGGGTAACTCGTGTATTGAGTGGAGTAGTTTATAATCAGTTGGTCATTGATACGGCAATAAAAGTCTTATCAGAGATGAAAGTTGAGAAAATTGCAAAAGAGAAAGAGGAAGCACGGCTGCTTGTAGAGGTTGAAAATCGCATTATGTTAGCGGTATCAAACTAATACGTTAGCGGCTAAAAGTTGAGGTATTTATTAAAACGAAATGTACAAATTTTTTGTAAAAATTGTATGCGTGCGTTGTATTTTTTTAACATAAACATAAAAACAAAGACAATGGTAAATGAATTGGTAAAAAAACAGGTGGTTGGATTGGTGGAAGCTGAAAAGCAAAGATTGGGCAGCTACAATAAGGTTGCAGAAAAGTGTGGTGTTTCTGGTGGTATGATTAGCCACATTCGCAACCGCTTAGATAAAAATGTAAGCGATGAATTTTGGCTGATGGTAGGTGCTTCGCTTGGTTTGGATTTGGGTACTAAGTGGCAAGTGGTTGATATAGCTTCGTTACAGTTGCTGCGTAGGACATTGATTACTGCGAAAGAAAATCGCTTATTTATGGCGGTAAGTGATTTGGCAGGTATTGGAAAAACTACTGGTAATAAGAATTTTGCACAGGAGCATCTTAAAAATGGTGTTTTTTTGATAGAGTGTAGAGAATGGGGCAAAAGAGAGTTTTTAATCAATTTGGCTCGCTCGCTTGGAATTGCAACTGCTAAGAATTACATGAGTTTGGACGAAATGCTTATGTCGATTGTAGAGTTTTTCTACACACGTAGTATGCAGAAGCCGCTATTGATCATTGATGAAGCGGATAAGTTGAAACCTGCTGCGCTGCGTAGTGTAATCACGATGTACAATGAATGTGACGGGATTATGGGTATGGTTATATCGGGAACGGAGAACTTGAAGCAAGAGATTAAGCGTGGCGTAAGGTTTAATAGAAAAGGTTATGACGAGATTGACAGTCGTTTTGGTCGTAATTATATTAAGCTGTTGGGCGCAAGTTTGAATGATGTTGCAGCGATTTGTAAAGCGAATGGTGTGGTGGATAAAGCGATTATTGAAGCAATATTTTTAGATAGTGGTCCTGTGCGAGAGTTGGTCGGTGATCGAGAGTTAAAAGTAGTAAAAGATTTGCGACGTGTAAAACGAGCTGTGCAGCGAGAGGTGTTGAAGTCCGCTTTAAATGTTGCTTCTGCAAGTTCCTAATTATTTTAAGTACATCTTTTTTGTAAAACGAAATGTACAAATTTTTTGTAAAATCTCCCTTGTTGCATTGGTAATCTATACCAAAGATGTAGCAAATTTTTAAGTAACACTAATTTTGAAAACCATAAGCACTTATGAGTAATATAATAGTAAATAAGGAAAGGCATCGGGAAGATAAGACGGTTTGGCTTTCGGAAGGTTACTTGTTACAGCGATTGAATGGTTTGAGTGAGCAGTATTTACGGTGTAAGGCAAGAGTAATGTATAGGAATACTGTTAAAGCATTGCATCAGAACAAAGATATATTGCCTGATACTGGTAAGATTTGGCGTTATATGCGGTTTAATGGACAGTTTTATTACGATTATGAGCGTATTTCGGACACTTCGCCTACTTATTACAAAAGTACACTGGGTGCAAAAAAGGATTTGATGAAGGAGCAACCAGGTAAGCACGATGATTTGAAAACGGTGGTAGAAGATGGCTTAAATAAGGCTATACACGATGGATTTAAAGAGTATCTACACTACTACATAGATTACGAGCAGGAACAAAGAGAGAAATTAAGCAGGGCTTGTGCTACATTAGAATTTTTGAAGTCAGTGGTTTTGGAGCGTGGGATTTCGGATAGAGATAACAAATTTTGGATAATGGCAGCACATGTATTGAAAGACGGAGATGTAGGTTATGTTCCGAATAATTACAGAAGATTGAAAGAGAAAGTAGAAAAGGGCAAAGATAAGACTATTGTAGATTTAGTTGATTTGAAAGGGCTTGGCAATAAAAATGCTATGAAATATGATGATTCAACATTACAAAGTTGGGTGTATCAGATGCGAGCGATGCCTGAGAACTACACCAATGCTTTTATTACGAGGCGTATTCGGAAGATGTGTTTGTTATCGGGCAAAGCGATGCCTTCGGACAGTTGGTTTAATGAAATCTATGCAAGGCAGGTTACGAAATTTTTGACGAGCGAAGGTAGATATGGTAAAAATGGACGTAGGGCGCAAATATACAATGGCTATATTCCTATTGAAGGGGCGGTATTTGCTGGCGATGTTTGGTTTGTAGATGCAACGAGAGTGAACATGGTATCTTACTTAAAAAAGGTAAATATTAATGGAAAAGATGTTATGCGAGAGGAGTTCATGCAGCAAATATGTGTAATGGACGGTCACAGTATGGATATTTTGGGTGTACATTTGGATACTAAGGAAAGTGCAATAGGTTATATCATGGCAGTAATGATGGCAGCAAAAACGAGTGGTTATTTGCCTTACGAAATTGTTTTTGATAGGTTTCCTGGTCATAATACAGAAGAGTGGAAATTGGTAGTTGCTCGCATGGAGCATTTAGGTGTTAAGGTAACGGTAACGCATAAGGCAAATGGTAAGGCTAAATTAGAACGCTTATGGGGTACTTTACAAACGGTTTTCATGTCAGAATCTAAGTATTATTATGGAGAGGGCATTGTGTCCAATAGACAATATGCCCATAGGACTGCTGATTATATATACCAGACGAAAAAGAGCGCAAAGGCTGATGGCTGGAATTTTGATGAGGCTTGGGACGAAGCGAATAAAATCATAAATGCCTACAAACAAACGCCTTTGAGTGAGTATAGCAGAAGGTATAAATTAGTAACAGAAAGTCCTATGGAGTTGCATGAGCAAAGTGAGAAGCCGCACGTAGTGAAATTGAGTGCGGCAGAATTGGTGCTTGTTTTTGGTCAAACAAAGGAAATGCAGATACGCTCAGGCTTGATTAGTACGGAAATAAATAGTGTAAGTTACTTGTATGAGGTAACGGACTATGAGGTTTTGAGTAATCAAAAAATGGTTGTATTGGCTTATGATATAGAAGATTTGAGTGTGGTTTATTTGTTTGAAACGACAAAAAATGTTGTTCCGAAGTATTTGGGAACGGCGAGGCAAGCGAAAGCAGCACAGATATATGGACCTAATGCGAATTTTAAACAACTCGGAAAGAGTAAGCAACGAATAGCGGAAATAGATACGAAACGTAAAGAAAATTTGAAGACATTACAAGGAGAAGTTGGCGAAGAAGTGATGCTAATGGGTGTAAGAAGTGACAAAAATGCAGTGATGCAGTATGAAAATGGGTGGGTAAATGATGGTGCAGTAGGTGTTGTAAATAAGGTGGATGAAAGTGATGGTAGTATGAATTTGGAGGATTTCATGTATGGGCAAATGTAAATTATTGGGAAAACAAAAACAAATAATGGGCGACCGAAAGGTTACGCCCGTACATTAACAAATTTTAATTTTTCAACAACATGAATAATGACAACAACAACAACGGCGATGGTATCGCAAAATGTGAAAAACCAATTGAAAACATCGCAATTCTTGACAAAGATGTTGGAACTTTCAAGCGTGAAGTCAAACTTGCAAATGTCAATCCGACTTGGAAGGAAATCCAAGCAGCGCAAGCTGCACTTGGCATATTCGGTAGAGGAAATCGAAAGGGTCGTAAATAGTTTAAGCAAAAATGAAATGCAACAGGTATTAATTTTTCATCAGCGATTAACGCTGGCGTTGTTTGGGGAGGGACAAAGTTATGAATGAGCAAATAAAGGATAGTTATCCTAAGCCTTTGCAATATGATTGGGACTTAGAAGCACACGAACGATTGGGTAATGAAGGCAATGACGGTAATTTTTGGTACGCTGTATGTATTTTGATTTTGTTATTTTTTGGTTATAAATCATGCGCAACTCAGCCATATACAGAAGAAGAACGGGAAATACAGGAGTCTAAAAGCCGTGATAATTCTAAGGTTATAATTCCTGCTCCAGCGGTAAAATATAAAAGTGTAGCAAAAAAAGTACAGGCTGATTATATGGAGCATTGGTTACCGATAGCAGCTGTGGAATATGAAAAATTTGGTATTCCAATTTCTATACAGTTGGCTCAGGGTATTGTAGAGAGTAGTTCGGGACGTAGTCGGGTTTGTAAAAAGAACAAAAACCACTTTGGCGTGATGGACGATGATAGATATAGGTGCTACAATACGGAATGGGAAAGTTGGCGTGATCATAGTTTGATTTTATCAAAGGGACTGTATAGAGATTTGCACGGGAAGGATTATAAGGCTTGGGCGGTTGGCTTGCAGAAAAAAGGGTATGCAGAAGATAGTAATTATGCTGATACTTTGATAAAAGTGATAGAATACTGGAAGCTGAACCGATATGATTTGTAACTTAAAATTTATATATTATGGCAAAAGAAGTAAAACTGATCCGTTCAGATTTTGAAAAAGCAGCAGGCGATTATTTTGAAGCAACGCACGAGCTTTCAAAAATAAATGCTGAAAAGGCGTTGAAAATGCAACTCATAGAGAAGGAGTATGAGGAGCAAATTCGGGTAGAGCAAACCAAATTAGAAGTATCAGAAAGCACGATGAGCAAGTACGCTAAGGATAACAAGGATTTGCTTTTGACTACAAAATCTAAATCGGCACAAGTAGGTAGAGTTGTGTTTAGTTTCCGAAGTGGAAAACCTAAATTGGTTCTTTTAGGAGAAACAAAATGGGAAGATGTAACGGCAAAAGCAAAAGAATTGCTTCCTGATTATGTTCGTCAGATTGACGACTTGGAAAAGGACAAAATTTTGAAAGATGCAGATGCGCTGAAAGAAAAATTAGAAGCTATCGGGGTCAAGGTAGCGAGCGAGGAGGTTTTATCCTTCAAGCTGAAAGATTAGTGTTTAGGGTTTTTATGTTTGCTCCTACGTTTCTGGGAGGTTTCGTAGGAGTTTTTTTTAATTTTTTACAAACAAATTTTGGACAATGATTAAGAAACAAGATTTGATTGCGTTGGCAGTTGTGGCTATTATGGTAGTCTTGTACGGTATTTTTGATGGTATAAAAGATACTCTGGCGCATCATTATAGTATTAGTATTTTTAAGCAGGGTTCTCTTTTTTGGGACGCAAGCATAAGCTGGTGTAATAAGTGGGAGAATTGCGAGAGTGGCAAGGAGCGTTTTTTGGGTTCTTCTTCTTGGCTGGTATGGACAACTGATGGTTGGCATTTGATGAAGTTTTTGCAAAATAGGCTTTGGTTGTTTTTTCCTGCGTTGTTCCTGACGGTTAGTTTTCATTTTGAAAGCAGATTTTGGAATTTCACACTTGTTAAATTTTTACTGTTTTATGTGTTTTTGGCAGTGGTACAGAGTGTAGGTTTTACGATGATGTATGATTGGTTGTTGTTGCGGTAAAGAAGCCCAGTCTAAATCTTATTAGGGCGGAGGTTTTTACGACGAGATGGCAATACGGGATATGAACTGGGAACTGTTGATTTATTATTATAGTGGTATGCGATGTGGTTTAATGGTATAATGACGGATTGTATTCCGTTGGTACAGGTTCGATCCCTGTCATCGCAGCAATTTTTTTAAACAAAAAAAACAAAATTAGCATGAATAAATATAGTGTTCAGTTTCGTGATGGACGGAATATTTTGGTTGCTGGGCGTTGCGTTTTGAGCTATGACGCACGAGGTATTTTGCTTACAGTGGTCGTAGAAATGGAGCTTACGAGAGCGCAGTCAAGTTGGTTTTGGGGCGTATTTTTGCCTATCGACGAAAGCGAAATAAAATTTATAAAAAATAAGCAAGTTGTAATTTTGCCGATTTTGGCAAAATTGAGTTTTGCTGATTTTTGGAACACTTATGCTTATAAGGTTGGGAATAAAGGTAAGGCAGAAAAGTTGTGGCATGGTTTGAGTGATGCGGATAGAACGAAGTGCTTTAATAGTATTGCTCGGTACAAGCAGCATTTGGCAAATAACAATATTGATACTTTGTATCCTGAGCGTTATTTGAGCCAGCGGAGGTTTGATAATGAGTATAAGTAGTCCTTCTTAAATCCTCCCCGAAAAGGGAGGATTTAGAAGTGCAGGAATAAAACAGTATTTTAATAACATTTAAAATGAGTTGAAATGGCTAATTGGTTGTTTGCTTTATTGATTTGGCTGGAATTGGCTGGCATAGTTTCAATGGGTATTTTTATGATTGTCATTTTTGATGAGTTTAATAAAACCGTAAATGATAGAGATGGAAATGGTCAGTCAGGCACAGATTAAACAGTTTTATGTTTTGCTCGGAAAACTAAAACTGAAAGAACAAAAAGAGAGTTTGCTCTCAGGCTATAATGTCAAGAGTAGTAAGGATATGACAGCGGCAGATATGAAGCAACTACTCGGTCGTCTTTTGAAAATGCAGGAAACTGAAACTACAAGTGGCTTGCGTAAACAGCGTAGTATCATGTTGGCTTTGCTTACAGATGTGGGTATTTATAATTCTTCGGATAAGGACAGTTGGTCAGCGGTAAATGCACTTATGCTTAATCCGAGAATTTCGGGAAAGGTAATGTATGAAATGGATGAGGCTGGATTAAAAGATGCTATTTTAAGGGTAAGAGCAATGAAATCTAAACAATCAATAGGGCAACTGTAAGGGATTGCTAACACAAAACTATGACGCAAAAACAGAAAAACTTTTACGAAAAAGTACGGCTTGTACAAGAGATTTATCGTCGAGAAAAAATACATGAAGGGATTGGCGATAAGTGGATATATGATACTTATATCTGCAAGGAATTTTTTATCTCTTATATCACATTCAGGCAGTATTTAGGGATAAATGTTAGGCGGCTTTTTAACCAGTGATTTTTTTACTTATTAAACAACAATATTATGGCTACTTTAATTGAAGTACAAGTGCAGTCGAATACGGTGCAGGTAAGCACCCAAAAAATTGAGTTTGACCAAGATGGCAATGTTTTGCCGCCTGTAAGGGTTACGAAATCTTACAGTAGAAAAAATGATTTGATACGGTTCGTAGATTATGATGCTACAACTAATCCTCAGTTGTCTTGTATTGATATGATGTACAAAGATGAAATTTTAGCTCGGTTTGCAGAGGGTAATCATGATGAACAAGTTACGCTAAATGGCATGAGTGATTTGGGTTCGATTAGGGATTTTATTGGTAGTCAGATGTTCAAGGATTAAAACAATCATTTGGGGCGACCGCAAGGGTCGCCCCTACAATAAACAAAATTTTTTTGATATGTATGTATTTTTAATAATCGTATTGCTCTGGCTCGTGGCTCGTTTGTGGTCTGCGTTTAAGGAATATTTAAACTCTAACAGATGAATAAGGTAGAGGTTAAAAATTATATTGTACAGCACTATGCAAATACAATGACCGCTGAAATCATGGCGGTAACGGGGCTTTCAAGAGCTGCAATATACAGGGTTGCACAGCGCAATGATTTGAAAAAAGATAGGGCAATTATTGTAGCAACGGCACGAGAAAGAACGTCTGACCCAAATCATCCAGCGCAAAAATCAATGTTTAGAAAAGGTAACGTTTCTTTTAATAAAGGGCTTCGTCAAGCAGATTTTATGAGTGCAGAAGCGATTGAAAGAACTAAGGCTACCCGATTTCAAAAAGGTATTAGGGTACATAATACGAAAGAAGATGGCGAAGTAACGCTACGCTTGGACGGTTACTACTAC
>JANMGN010000236.1:0-5166 GCA_031374645.1 Chitinophagales bacterium
AATGCAAAAAATCGTAATTGATACGAATGTAATGGTTTCGGCTCTGATACAACGGAGTTATCCCTATCAAATCATCCACGAACTTTTCATTGACGAAAAGTTCCAGCTCTGTGTGTCCGATGAGTTACTCGCTGAATATTACGAAGTTTTGTCAAGAGAGAAATTCGCTAAATTTCACGATTTTTTCGTTCGTGCCGAATCGCTACTTGCCGACATAGAAGCAAAGGCAGTCAAATATTTCCCAACGATAACGCTCAATCTCATTTCGGACGAGGATGATAATATGGTTTTGGAACTTGCAGACGAATGTAATGCAGATTTTATAATCACAGGAAATACAAGAGATTTTACGTTTCCGGCTTACAAACAAACCCAAATTATAACGCCAAAAGAGTATTGGGAAAACCATCAGCCCGAGTGAGTAAGCACTACGCACAACAGTGGTTTGGCGCAATAGCGGCAGAGGCAAAAATGCTGAACTTTTGAATTGTAATTTTATAATAAAACGAAACTTTAAACTTTCAATTGGGCGAAGGTTCGGGCGGACAAGTTTCAAATTGCCCAACTTCGCAAAGCCCTGCTCGTTGGCAGAAATACTGCGACAGATTTCAAGAACTTGCAAGTGACGGAGAAAATTCGTAAATTTGCATCGTAAAAAGATAACAAAAAATGGGACAACTAATAAATATTACAGACATTAAAGCCCTTTATCCAGACGAATGGGTTTTACTTGGAAATCCAATTATGGACGATAGTAAAATTGATGTTCTTTCGGGCATTCCACTATTTCACAGCAAGGATAAAAAAGAAGTGTGCTATATAGGTAGAGAAAAAACAGCAAATTTTGCTAAAATAACCTTGATTTATACAGGCACTTTCCGACCGATGCGTAAAATTACAGGCATTTTTAACCGTATCAAAAAATGACTTACCGACTAAAACGTGAGCCAGATAGCGGACTTTTGCTTGTAAATATTGAAATAGATGACAAGTTTGAGTTGAAAATGATATTAGACACGGGCGCAACGAATACGACTATTGATAGCAACGCCTTGTATCTTTTGGGTTACGACCTGAAAGACAGCATAGGTACGGTAGAAATAGAAACCGCTAACGGTATTATAGAGACCGAAGTTTTTGAAATTGATACCTTTTCGGCTATCGGCTTGACAAAAGACGATTTTCAAATTCAAGTCTATGATTTTCTTGCGCACGGCATTTTTTCAGACTACAATGGCTTACTTGGACTTGATTTTTTGGAAGGTACTAAATTTTGTATAGACACCCGACAAAACACTATAACCTTATCGTAAAGTAAGCCACAGTGGTTTGGCGCAATAGCGGCAGCGAAAAAAATGCGGAACTTTTGAATTGTAATTTATAATAAAACGAAACTTTAAACTTTCAATTGGGCGAAGGTTCGGGCGGACGAGGTTCAAATTGCCCAACCTGCACAAAGCCCTATTCGTTGGCGGCAATTTTAAAAAAACTTTTAACCCCAAAATAAATGAGAATTTTCAAAATAGTTTTACTACTCACATTTTGTAACCAACTCTTTGCTCAAAATTTCAACCCTGACAGTCTATCACAGCTAAAAAAACGTTTTAGCTTTGCTAATATGTATTTTGGAGTTGAAGGACTGACAACGTCAAGCGGTTCATCGCCATTTTTAAACAACTCAAA
Source organism: Chitinophagales bacterium (assembly GCA_031374645.1). Classification (GTDB taxonomy): domain Bacteria; phylum Bacteroidota; class Bacteroidia; order Chitinophagales; family Saprospiraceae; genus CANHEE01. The sequence goes on from JANMGN010000236.1 coordinate 1,684, forward strand.
TATTGTTGAAAACGCCGCTTTTAGTGGTTATTCTGTACCTCGATTAGTATGGGGTGGTACTCATTTTTGGGGTCATGCCGATATATTTGTAGCTTTTCCATTAGGTGGATACAAGAATACGAAACCTTCGCAAGTTTCGAGTTTAGATTATAAATTAGGGGTTGAAACTGGGATTAAAGTTTACCCATATAAACTGAGAACTGGAACTATTAGACCTTATGTGGGTATAGCTTGGAATATATCTGAATTTCAGCAAAATCAAAAGCAATCAGATATTGGCGTTAATTTAGCAAAGAACACCACACCAATTCTTGCGGGTCTTTCATACAGAGGTAAACAAATAATTTTTGAAGCAGGAATTCAATATTTTTATAACAATACTTATAAATATCCTGTAAACCGAACTACTAATGGAGATTTACAATTACCAAAACTTGCCTTTACTATTGGCGGTAAATATTTGTTAGAAACCACCTATCAAAAGGGCAGTTATATCAAAAAAAGAATGGCGGTTTTAGAAAAATATCATAAATATAATGCTTTTTATGTTGGAATTGGACCTTCGGCAAGTATTGGTATTCCCACTTTTTCAGAATATGACAAAGCAAAATATCCCTTTTTTGAAAACCACAGACGTTATTTCGGTGTAATTCCTGAACTTACATTGGGCTATTATTTTGTTAAACCAAATTTAAACATTGGCTTGTCATATCGAAAAATGGCGGACAGTTATCAGGGTTTCGGTGTACAACATATTCACAAACGGAAATCCGTTATGATGGAAGCATATAAATTTTTTGGAGATTATCATGGTTTTGCACCATTCTTAGGTGTAACTGCAAGTAATGAAAATCTATATTTTGCAACACGAGATGCAAGTAACAATAATCAATGGATTGAATACTCACAAACTAAACCCGCTTTTGGTATTATTTGTGGTTGGGATATTAAACCTACAAAAGCAGAATCTTGGTTGTTAAGAACAAATTTAAGGTATAGTCCTGTATCAATGACGGTAGATAATAAAAAAGTAGCCTACGACTACATAGAATTCAATTTTATACAATTAGTATTATTTCCAGAAAGAATGATGGCTCAATATAAAGAGCGAAACAAATAAAAACTGCCACAGCCATAGGTTTGTACCAAGTTGGACTGACAGAAGTTATTGAACATTAAAGATTTTATTATACTTTTATTCGACGTATGGAAACCTACTAAACATTTGTAAGTAACTCAATATCCGCAAAGCTGAAAAACATTTCTTCTCATCAGAAAAAAAAACTAAAAATGGGTTATAAAGCTGTTTGTATAGACTGCAGAAAATCAATAAACAGAGCGTTGGACTTTGGTTCAGATAGAGAATACCCTTGTTCTGTTTGTGGTAAACCTATGACACTTCTATCTCATTTGTTTAAGCCTCCCAAAAAGACTGATACCAAACAATGGGAGACTGTAAAATATTTAATTGAGAGTGGTTTTAATTATCAGCATATTTACAAAACTGTTGAGAAAATGAATGGAGTTATAATAAGTTACAAAGATTATGTTTCCTATCCTGACAATTTAAAAGAGGCGAAAGAATTTATAGAAAAATATAAAGACCAACTGCCAGAATAGAGAACGAGAAAAGCACTACACCAACATTAGGTTTGGCAATATTCGAGCTTGACGAATATTGCCTACATAACCCATCTCAACCCATTTATCCAACTATACGACCAATAATTTATAGTCGGAGGCAAAGTCGGGTCGTACGCCATATTAAACTCTATTTTGAAAGAAAGGTGTTTATTTATTTTTAAAAAACAAGTATTTTGTGAGCTTAATCTGGCATTTTTCAAAGCCAAAATATCAGGCTGATAATAAGTTGTTGTAAAAAATTTGGTAGTTGTATTTGGCTCATAAATACCTGATAAATAGGAACTTATGCGCCCGAATGTTCGTTTTTCTTGATTTTTAAATTCATTGTGTTCTTGCATATAAGCCATAGCGAAATACAGCCTATTTTTTCCATTATCACTTTTATAAACTCGCCAACGAACGCCCGCACCAAGCAAAGCCCTTAGGTTGATATGTTGAATTTTATTGTTTTGTACTTGTCCAAAAAATTCCAGTGTGAGGTTCGGTTTCCACTTATAATTGTAGCGCAAATGCTGAAAAGCGGCATTTTCAAACGCTTCATCTCCAGCTTTCAAAAGGCTATAATCATTCAAAAACAAAAATAAATGCTTATTTTTTTTGTACTCAATTTGTGCCGAACCACGCAAAGTCACTACTTTTTTGTTCAATTGTAAAAAAGAAGCACTCAACGAACACTCGCCGTACCACTCTACCGAATCACGTGTTTTTATCCTTTTTTCTTCGATATTGATAATTTGAGCAAAAGAAATTGTTTTTATAAAAATGAAAAACAAGAGAAATAAAGCGTTTTTTAGCATGATGAAATAAAGTCAATTGTATTGAGAATTGTGGTAAAAGCTTAGCCAACAGCTCTTTGTTTAGCAAAAACGATTTTTTTCATAAAAAACTACTTTGATTTACATCAGTTTTGTTGTGAGCAGGAACTCCCAACGTACATAGCTAAGCTTTTACGAATTGTGAAAATAGCACACAAAGGTAACCCATTTCCAGAAAATATAATCCCTAAAAAAGTAACTAAACGCATCAAATTCTTTCTAAAAATTTTTTATTTATAAAAATAATCATACCTTTGCTTATTCATATTAAGTCTAAATAAATGACAGCAAAAGAACTGCGTTTTACGCAACAAGGTATTATAATTGGTTTTTTGGAAGAGAAAATTGCTAAAAAACTACTCAGTATGGGTTTTATGTTAGGAAACCAAATCACAATTGTAAGAAAAGCACCTTTGGGAAATGTTTTTTATGCCAAAATAGATGGAATTAACATCGCTTTGCGTGACAACGAGATACAAGGTATAGAAGTGGTATAAAAAATGGAAAAAAATCAAAAAATTGTTGCCTTAATTGGCAATCCGAACGCTGGAAAATCATCAATTTTTAATCAGCTCACGGGCTTACGACAAAAAGTTGCGAACTTCCCTGGCGTTACGGTAGATAAAAAAATTGGGAAATTGAATCTTGAAATCCACAGCGATGTTGCGCTCGTGGATTTCCCTGGCACATATAGTTTGTACCCTACCACAAGCGATGAGAAAGTTGTTACAAAAATACTTTGCAACACACAAGATGAAAATTTTCCTGACGCAATCGTTTATGTTGCAGACCTCACAAACCTCGAAAAACACCTTTTACTTTTATCACAAATTAAAGATTTAAACATACCTATTGTACTGGCTCTCAATATGATAGACCTTGCAAACAAAGAAGGAATCAAATATGATTTAGATATTTTAAGCCATTTTTTTCAAGTAAAAATAGTAACTGTAAGTGGAAAATATGGACTAAATCTGGATGAATTAAAAAATGAAATCGATGTTTTATTGTCCCAAAAAATAAC
>JANMGN010000243.1:0-10535 GCA_031374645.1 Chitinophagales bacterium
TAGATATTTTATTAAACAACGAACAACAACTTGCCGATGTCGTAATAGTTGCCAAAAAAGCAGACGAAACAATTACTCGTACGCAAATGGGAATAGAAAAATTGGACGTGAAAGAAATCGCCAAATTACCCGTTCTTTTCGGCGAAAAAGATATTTTGAAAACAATGCAACTCTTACCAGGGATAAAATCGGCGGGAGAAGGAAATAGTGGTTTTTACGTCCGTGGCGGCGCAGCTGACCAAAACTTGATTTTATTAGATGAAGCACCTGTTTATAATGCCTCTCATTTATTGGGTTTTTTCTCCACCTTCAATAGCGATGCCATCAAAGATGCCACAATTATCAAAGGAAATAGCCCTGCACAATACGGTGGACGCTTGGCTTCTGTTTTAGATGTGCGCATGAAAGAAGGTAACGACAAAGCATATAATGTATCGGGCGGATTAGGTCTGATTTCGAGCCGTTTGAGCATAGAAGGTCCTATTCAAAAAGAGAAATCTTCTTTTATCATCACTGGGCGTCGTACTTATGCTGATGTTTTTTTGAAAGCAACCGAAGATTTCAAAGACAATCAGTTGTATTTTTATGATTTTAATGCAAAAGCAAATTATAGGATAAACAAAAATAATAGGGTTTATGCTTCAGGTTATTTTGGACGTGATATTTTAGGTTTTGGCAGTCAATTTGGCATTAACTGGGGTAATAGAACAGGTACTTTGCGATGGAATAGCATCGTAAATCAGAAATTATTTTCCAATACTTCTTTGATTTACAGCGATTACAATTACAAAATAAAAATTTCGGGTGGTGGTAATGTATTTAATATCAATTCTGAAATCCAAGATTTTAACTTCAAACAAGAGTTTTCTTATTTCCCCAATACCAAAAATTCGTTGCGTTTTGGTATAAATGCTATTCATCACGACATCACACCGAGCCGTTTTGAAGGTGAAACCGAAGGTACGACCACAGCCCAAGGTAAAGACGCTCGTCAAGGTTTAGAAACAGCTATTTATGCCAATAATGTGTATAATTTATCGTCCACATTCAATATTGACTATGGAATACGCCTTTCAGGTTATACGATTTTGGGTGGCGACACATATAATATTTTTAACGGAAGCACCATAACAGATAGTGTTGTATTGAAAAAAGGAAGCGTTGGAAAAACCTATTTTAACTTCGAGCCAAGGATTTCTTTAAATTATATTTTGGACGAAAGCTCAAGTATAAAAGCTGCTTATGCGAGAAATACACAGCATTTGCACCTTTTGAGCAACTCTACAAGTGCTAACCCGACCGACCAATGGATTGCAAATAGTTATAACATAAAACCCGAAATTGCAGACCAAGTAAGTGTAGGTTTTTTCAAAAATTTTGCAGAAAATCAATACGAATTTAGTGCAGAGACTTACTATAAATCAATGCAAAACCAACTGGATTATAAAAATGGTGCAGACATAAATCGTGTACCCGACGTAGAAAGTGAATTATTGTATGGTATCGGTCGTGCCTATGGTTTGGAGTTGTATTTAAAGAAAAAAACAGGTCGTTTTACAGGTTGGTTGAGCTACACGCTTTCTCGTACCGAACGTAAAATAGAAGGTATCAATGAAGGAAAATGGTATGCTGCAAAACAAGACCGCACGCATGATATTTCAGTAGTCGGAATGTACCAATTGACACCAAAATGGTCTGTTTCAAGTGCTTTTGTGTACTATACAGGCAATGCAGTTACTTTTCCAAGCGGAAAATACAATATAAGTAACAACACAGTTTACTACTACACAGAGCGTAATGGCTACCGTATGCCTACGTATCATCGCTTAGATTTTAGTGCTACTTACGAGAAAAAACGTAAAAATAGCCGCTATGAAAGTTCATGGAATTTTGGTCTGTACAATGTTTATGGACGTAAAAATGCCTACACGATTTCTTTTGAAGACGATCCTGACGATGCTTCGAGAACTCGTGCGGTCAGAACAGCTTTGTTCCGTTGGGTTCCGAGTGCGACGTACAGTTTTAAATTTTAATATTATTCGTGAAGTTTTATCCAATTTTTAAATTAAAATTAGTGAAATTTAGTGGCAAAATAAAACAAACTAAGTTTTTAAATAAAATATAAACAATTGATTATGAGTAATTTATCAAAAGTATTCTTCTTTTTCACAAGCATCTTTTTTATGACTTCTTGTCAAGATGAAATTGAGATTGACCTTAACTCTGCCGACCAAAAAATTATCGTCGAAGGCGAGATAAACAACGAAATAGGCGCAGTTCATACTATAAAAATTAGTAAAACACTTAATTTTAGTGATAGCAATAATTTTCCACCTGTAAAAGGGGCAACCGTCACGATTAGCGATAACACAGGCACAAGCGAAACGCTCGTAGAAACCGAAGCTGGCATTTATAAAACTAAAAATACAATCGGTAAAGTTGGAAAAACTTATACTCTGACTATCCTGACAGGAGGACAAACCTTTACAGCGCAAAGTACAATGCCAACACAAGTGGCTTTGACAGGTATAAAAACCATACTCAATTTATCTACTTTTCCACCAAATACACAAAACACATATATTGTTTTTCCGACATTCAAAGACCCTTCTGGTTTGGGTAATGCGTATCGCTTTATCCCTACGGTAAATGATACGACAAACAAAGAAATATTGGTCGAAAATGACAACGGTCTGGATGGACTAAACAATAGTCGTCCGATTTTTAGCCGAAATCTAAAAGTAAAAAAAGGCGATACTCTGACACTCGAAATGCGTTGTCTTGACCCCAATATATACGAATATTTTTATTCATTAAACCAAAGCGCAGGCAATGGTCCTGGTGGTGGTACTACGCCTACTAATCCTTTGACAAACATAAAAGGTGGTGCGTTAGGTTATTTTTCAGCGCATACGGTGGAGAAAAAAACGATAATTGTGCAGTAAAGTCTTACAGAATTACCGACTTAAATTCAAATATTTATAGATATGTAATTGTTTGGTTATCAGTCTTGACAGGGTTTAAAATCCTGTCAAGGTTAGGTAGTTTTCAATTAGCAGATAATTCCGAAATCTTAAGTATTTAGGTTCATCCATGATTTTGGCGGAACTTCCACGGTAAAACCCGTGAGGTCTTCAATACCTCACGGGTTTATAGAGCGCAATAAATCTATTCCGCCAAAATCATGGATGAACAAGTATTTATACCTTTTAACACAATTTTATGTTTATGCTATTTCGTGAACGCTTATCTTTGTATTTTATTTTTGTTTAAAAAACGTAAAAAATGCAGTGTAAAGATTTTATCAAATCATCAATTGGACTAACAGCAATGCTTACTTTAAATGCTTTTAAAAATGTTACGGACGCATTAGGCGAACAGGACGAAATAATGCCTGCCTTGTTTATCGGACATGGCTCGCCTATGAACGCTATTGAAGATAATGAGTTCACAAAAGGTTGGAAAAATACCATCAAAACGATAGCTAAACCGAAGGCAATCCTTTGTGTATCAGCACATTGGGAAACCAATGGAACTTTCGTAACCGCTATGGAAAAACCCAAAACAATACACGATTTTGGCGGATTCCCGAAGGCTTTATTTGATACACAATATCCAGCAATGGGTAGTAAATGGTTGGTAGAAGAAACGCAAAAGGTAATCAAAAATGCCGACATTGGCTCAGATGATATTTGGGGCTTAGACCATGGTGCGTGGAGTGTTTTGAAGCAAATATACCCCGAAGCGGATATTCCTGTGGTACAATTGAGTTTGGACATGAACAAAGATGCGCAATATCATTATGATTTGGCGCAACAACTGACTGCGCTCCGCAAAAAAGGTGTTTTGATAGTTGGTAGTGGTAATATGGTGCATAATTTTGGCTATGCAGCAATGCCAAAAAGTGGAGGTTTCAATGCGCATTTTGGACACGATTGGGCGATAGAAGCCAACGAAAATTTCAAAAAATTAATTGCCGATAACGATTATAAATCACTGATTAATTATCAAAAACACAGTCGAGCGTTTCAGCTTTCTGCACCTACACCTGAGCATTATTTGCCTTTGCTCTACGCTATTGCGTTGCGAGGAGAAAATGAAAAAATAGCTTTTTTCAATGATGCCGTAGTCGGAGGTTCTTTCTCAATGACTTCTGTGAAAATTGGATAAAATATGGATAATATTTGGTTAGTTGATTTTTTTATCGGTAATTTGCAGATAAAATACAGATATTTATGATGGAAAAAAAACTACAATTTGATTTTTTGACTACTCAAAAAATAATCCAAAAAATTAGTCAAATTGACCAATTCAAAGGAGAGTGGAAGCAATTAGATAAAGAAGAAAATAAATATTTGAAGGAGTTGCGAAAAATAGCAACTATTCAAAGTATAGGATCTTCAACAAGAATTGAAGGAAGTACCTTGACAGATGCTGAAATTGCAACTTTAATCAAAAACTTGAAAGTAGCTAAACTACAAACAAGAGATGAGCAAGAAGTAATCGGATATTATGATACGCTCGAAACTATTATTGACAACTTTAAAGAGCTTGATTTGAGTATTAGCAATATACATTCTCTCCATAATTTCTTACTTAAATATAGCAATAAAGACCAACGGCATCGAGGACGATTTAAAGAATTAACCAATAGTGTTGTTGCAACTTATCCCGATGGCACGACGAAGGTAATATTTAATACAACTGAGCCATTTTTAACAGAAAAAGAAATGATTGAGCTGGTAGATTGGACAAATAATGCATTTCAAAGTAAAGCAATTCATCCTTTAATTATTATCGCAACGTTTATTTATGAGTTTTTGTCTATTCATCCGTACCAAGATGGAAATGGTCGGCTTTCCAGATTACTAACCAATTTATTATTGCTAAAATCAGATTACAAGTTTATTATTTATGTTTCTTTTGAGCATATTATTGAGCAAAAGAAAAAGGAATATTATCAAGCACTAATGGAAGGGCAAAAAGATAGGAAAGCTAAAACAGAAAAAATTGAGCGATGGCTTTTATTTTTTCTTGAAAGTTTGTCCGAATTGATTGTTAAATTGGAGCAAAAAGTATTGGAATATAGAAAATTAGGAGGATATTTGAATAAGCGACAAAAAGAAATCGTACAATACATCAGAGAAAATCAGCCTGTAAAAATAAACGACATTAGCCAATATTTACCACAATATTCAGCGGCTATCATCAAAAAAGACTTACAATATCTTGTCACTGAATTTGAAGTCGAAAAATTAGGAAATAATCGAGGTACTATTTATATTATAAAAACAAAAGAATAAATAAAACAATAATGCAATAATGTCTTGTAAATCAATGATTTACAAGACATTATTATTTTTATTTCCGCTTCACAGCAACCGTCATATCGGGGTCGTAATCGCCTTGAATAACTGGCGTTTGTCTTCGGTCGGTATAAGATTCTACATTTTTTCCTACGAAATCAAATAATTTTTAGTATATATGATATAAGGCTCTAAACCTACGTGTAGATTTAGAGCCTGATTTTAGAAAAATAGGTTAGTGGTTAATGATGATTTTTTGGGTTGTTTGAAGCATACTGTTGTATATTTTTATAAAATACATTCCTGATACAAAACGATTTACGTCTATCTCTACACTCGAATTTTGTGCTAAAATCTTTGTATTAAACAGTATTCTGCCTTGTATATCGAGGAGTTCTACCCTAAAATCCTCATGATTTTCCTTGTTAATAGCAATATTTATTTTATCACTACTCGGGTTAGGAAAAATACTGAAAAATACTGCTGCGCTTATTTCTTCTGTACTTGTACTTGTAGCACAGCCAGGTACTAAACAGCCCAAACTATCTAATTTTAAGAGCCAGCCTTCAATCCCAACTTTTGTAGTATCTTGAAATGCTGCTCCCGAAATAATAAAACCTTTATCGTTTGTTAAACATCCATCCCAGACGTATTGAGCTAAATTTTTTTGGTGTTTAAAGTTTCGATGCCATTTTATATTTCCTTCTTTGTCAAATTTTGTTAATCCACATAAATGAGGTTTCCTATTTTGACTACCAATAGCAACAATTGAGCCATCTGAAATTTGCAACAAAGTTGAATACTCAAAACTATTAGTTTCCTCTATAAAAATCTTCTCCCAGATTATTTCTCCATTGTTATCTATTTTTGTAAGTACCGTTTTTTTTATTGATAAACTGCCAGAGCCTTTGGTTGCAATTGCTCCTGCAATTAAGCATTGATTACTCCCAGATGAAGTAATTCGTAGATATGTTTCATCTATCCCACTGCCGAAAGATTTTGAGAGTATTTGTTGTCCATAATTATTTAATTTTAATATCAAGTAATTAAATCCCTCTGAATTATTAGAACTATTACCAATAAATAAATATTCTTTTTCTCCGACTTCAATTCCACTCAATATTGTTTCTGCATTAGATTTATCTCCTATTGTTCTTTGCCAAATGGTATTACCCTTATCATCTGTTTTTACAAAGAAAGCGTCAATATGGTCATATTTTTTTGTTGATAGATCATAGTTATGACTGTAACCGCTAAACAAATAAGTACTGTCTGAGCAAAGAATTAATCCTCGAAAGGTACATTCAGCTGTACCATCTGTATATTCTTTCAACCATTTTTGATTACCATTTTTATCCGTTTTTAGAGCAAAACCATACGCTTTATTCTTAAAGATAGAGTCTGGTGTAATATATACTCCAATTATTAAAAGTTCTTCATTAGGTAATAAATAAATGTAATGGGGAGAATAGTAATACCCTTTTTGCGACAAGCCATATTTTTTACCCATAGAGTGTCTCCTTTATAATTCACTTTAAAGAGATTTATTAAAGTATTGCTTTTTGAATTACTAATATCATAAGGAAAATATATACTACTATCACTATTACTAATTACAGAAGGTATTACGCCGTACTCTGGGTATTCTAAATTGTAAAATTTATTGAAATAAGTCTGAGAATATAAGTTCATATTGCCTAAAACCCAAATCAATAGTATAATTATTTTTTTCATATTACACCTATAAAGTAGCCAATAGTTACGCTTTTCGTAACTATTGGCTGAGTTAGACAATAAGATTAATGTGTAATTAAAACCTTTTGTACTTCTGATATAGAAGAGCTTGATACTTTTACAAAATAAATGCCTGACGTATAATTATTTACGTCTATCTCTACACTCGAATTTTGTGCTAAAATCTTTGTATTAAACAGTATTCTGCCTTGTATATCGAGGAATTCTACCCTAAAATCCTCATGATTTTCCTTGTTAATAGCAATACTTATTTTATCACTGCTCGGGTTTGGAAAAACACTAAAAAATACTGCTGCGCTTATTTCTTCCGTACTCGTATTCGTTGCACAGCCAGGTTTATCACAGCCTAAGCTGTCTAATTTTAAAAGCCAGCCTTGGCTTCCTTTGGGAGAAGGTAAATCATTGAATGCAAGTCCAGACATGATAATACCATTGTCTTTTGTAACATCTCCGCCCCAAATATACTGTTGATCTCCATTTATGGTATCATATAGATAAGACCTATGCCACTTGACATTACCTTCTTTATCAAATTTTGTAGCACCACAACGATAAGGCTTTTTATCTTGTCCACCTATTCCTATAAAATCGCCATTCGGTAATTCTAATAGCTTATTATAAGTAAAATATTCTGTTTGTTCTCCGTAGCTTTTAGTCCAGATTCGTTCTCCTTTTATATTTATCTTTGAAATTATACTTTTATATTCCTGTATTGAATTGGCTTTTTTTACTGCACATAATCCAGATAAAATATAATTACCGTCGTCAGAAGGAATGAGACTAAGTGATGTTTCATTATTTTCTCCACTTCCATACCAATCATACAAGGTTTTTTGTCCTTTATCATTCAGTTTTAAAATGAAATTATCCCAACCTGTATTATTGCTGTAACGGTAGCCGACCATCAAAAAATCTTTGTTTGCTGTTTCTACTACATCTGTTATTACCTCGGATTGATAAAAATAGTCCGCAATTACTGTTTGCCACACAATGTTACCTAAACTATCTATTTTTATAATATATGGGTCTGCATAATTTTCACTTTTACTTTGAGCATTATAGGTTCTTCTAAGTCCTGTAAAAAGGTAATTACCGTCTGAACAAATCGTACCTTCAATTAATTTACAAATGTAAGAACCATCTGAATATTCTTTCAACCATTTTTGATTACCATATTTATCTAATTTTTGTACAATTCCGTAGCTCTTACTACCATAAACACTATCTGGCTTAAAAATATCTCCAATTATTAATATATCTTCGTTCGGTAAAAAATATATATTGCGTGGCGAATAAGCATATTTTTTTTTAGATATTCCATATTTTTTTACCCATAAAGTATCTCCTTTATTATTTACTTTAATCAGATGTAATAAGCTACTATCCGCTTTGACATTTGCAATATCATAAGGGAAATAATAACTACCGTCTTTTGCAGTAATAACAGAAGGAATAGCTCCAAATTCAGGATATTCCAAGTGGTAAAGTTTGCTAAAATAGTTTTGAGCCAACAAACTAATATTACCTAAAACCCAAATCAATAGTATAATTATTTTTTTCATATTATAGATATTAAAGTAGCCGATAATTATGCAAAGCATAACTATCGGCTGAGTTAGATAACAAAATTAATGTTGGATTACTATTTTTTGTGTACTACTTTGTACTGTATTAGATAACTTTATCAAGTAAATACCTGAGTTATAAGCACTCACATCAATTCCTATACTATTTTCACTTAGTGCCAATTTTTTAGTCAATACGATACGACCTTGTAAATCATATAGTTCAAGTAGTGTATTTTCTGTATTACTAAATTCTTTTCCTAATGCTACTATAATATTGTTATCACTCGGATTTGGAACTACTGTAAATAATACTCCCACTTTATTGAAGTTTTGATTTTTCACAATTTTGTTACTTACTTCAGCCCATTCTTCTACGGGTCTTTCATAATGCAGATCATTTTTTACTTCCAAAATAGCCTGTGCATGGTATTTTGCATTCGTAGTGCTATATTTTGCTATTTCTTGTAAGAGTACCTCTTGTTCTTCGCTAATATTTAATACGCTTACTTGTGCTTTTGCCGTATTGAGTACAATACTGAATATTTTTATCATTTCAGCATCATACGTTGTCACACTCGGCAAGCTGTACAAAAGTGTTTCAGCAGCTGTCCATTTATTTTCATCTATCAAAGCAGATACACGCATGAAACCTAAGTTTTCTTGATAGGTAGCGTTTGAGAGTAAATCAGAAAGTACGATTTCATCACTCAGATTATTCGCCAACTGACCAAGTAGCAGACTTTCTAAGTTTTCTTTTTTCCAGCCTGTAGCGTTCTTGATAGCAAACTGCAAGGCTTGCGAGCAAGGTGGGTTAGAGCAATCAGGTTCAGGTACACAGGTTTTTTCATTTTCAACTTGACATTGAGTAGTATTTACACTACCCGCATTACAAGTTGGAATTTCTTCTGAAACATTTCTATGATTGTACCTAAACGTCAAAGAAGAGTTAATATGCTCATTTACAGGGCAGTTGTCATCTTGGAACAAATTACCAGCTTGTTCTTCGAATAAGCCGCACTCTCCTTGGTCAGAGATACTTCCTACATTAATAGGATTGATACTCCATGCCATTCGGTTATTTATAAAGTTATTGCAGCGTATTTGTAGCCCTGCATTTCCTTGTTCTGTCTGCACACCTCTTTGAACGAGGTCAAAATTACAATCTTTGATTAGGCTCGCATTTGCGCCTGTACTCGTTTCCACTATACCAATAGCATTTACATTACCAGAAAATGCTTTGAAAGTACAATTATTATATACAGTACTCGCATCAGCTGCCTCCATACGTATGCCATACGAAGCATCGCCCATGTTACCATCTAATAGCTCTACAAAGTTTGATTTGCTTATAATGTGGAAAGCACCACCCAGCAAATTTACACCACGATGAACACGGGTAAATGTACTATTGTACACGTAAGTGGGCTTTGTAAAACTTGCTGCATAAGAGGCATAAATACCATAATCAAAATCTGTAAAGTTACAATCTTCAAAGGTAAAGTTGGCATTAAAAGCACTCACTGCCCTACCTTGACATTCCAATATGGGATTTTCATATAGCCAATCAGGGCTTTTATATCCTTTAAAATTACAGTTTGTTACCCTAATATTCCTGCGGCTATCCGAGGCAAGCATTTGATTTGAACCCATACGTTCACCACTCGCTGTTACATAATTAATATCTAACATAGGTGCATCACAAACGAAATTAGCATTGCCAAAACTTGAAATCGAGTAGCTACCATAATTTAAAAAATAGGGCGCAAACCAAACCGAAAGGCGATTATTCAAAAAATGTGGAACGGTACTATTTATAGGATTATTGCATCTTACACCGCCGCCGCCATCAAATCCCGTAGGATTGCTCCTACCATTTTGATTGTAGGCTCTACTACCTGCACAAATG
>JANMGN010000245.1:0-8943 GCA_031374645.1 Chitinophagales bacterium
GGTAAAGTTTTTGATAGCTCAGTAGAGCGCAAAGAAGCAATTGAGTTTCCTGTAAATGGCGTTATCGCAGGTTGGACAGAAGCACTTCAATTGATGCCAATAGGCTCAAAATTCCGTCTTTACATTCCGTACAACCTTGCTTACGGCGAGCGTGGTGCAGGTGGAAGTATCGGGCCATTCGCTGCTTTAATTTTCGATGTAGAATTATTGGGTGTAAATGGTAAAGATGCTGCTGGAAAAGACGTAGTATTGAAAGATGCTGACCGTAAGTAATAGCGCTATCTAAATCTTCTCCAAAAGAGAAAGATTTAAAATGATATAAAAATGCGCTCAAATGTTATGTTTGAGCGCATTTTTTGTAATTATTGCTAAGTGAGCGTTAAAAATTACTTATCACTTTTTTCTCAACGAGAAAATGGTCATAAGTAATTTAGCTCGAGTACTTAAGTATTTTTGCTGTCTTAATGCCGTTGTTTATTTTCTTATTATTATTAGCGCATTTGGTAACATTTGAAGAAATAGTAGTCCTTTTTCGTAGTTTAGCTCTTCGTAAAACAAACCAACTCGTGCTAAATTATTATAATATTTTTGCAAATTTTGATAGTAATAATTTTCACTTGCAATAAACCAGGCTTTTTCGCCTAACATAGTTGCCAAAAACCATTTTTCTAATAATCGACCTGTTCTGCCGTTACCGTCATTAAAAGGATGAATTTTTGCAAACACCAAATGAAGAAATGAGGCATAATAAAATACTTCTTCTATCGACAGTTTTTGAGTGATTAGTTCTGAAAGTTCTTCCCAAAACAATTCATACTCCGCTTGCACAGCACCTGCGCTTGTTGCTTCATATTGAATACGATTGGTTTGCTGTTCCATAATTAGCATATTCCCCGTTCGTACTTTCCCTCTTTGATTTATAGGTAATAAATGAGTAGTGGCAATAGAATGGATTTCTAAAAAATTTTCAGCTGACAATTTGTTATCTCTTGCAAACTCATACGCCTTGTATAAATCATTCGGCTTTTCAGTTAAATTAGGGAGGTATTCTATTTCTAAAACTTTGTGTTTTACATAGCTATCCACTTCTAACTGTTCGCCTTCTATTTTTGAAGACGACATTACCGAAACAGCTGTAAAAAATTTAAAATTGCTACTATTCCATTCTGTTTCTTGTACTTCTTCAAATCGCTTTTTAAGATCTATATCGAGTAACGATAGATAAGTAGAAAAGTATTTATTAGTTAATTTTTCCATCCCCTAAAATTTAGTAGTAGCTCTTAGTATTTTCTAAAAATAATATTGCACAAAGTTAAGCAATACTTTTTAATTCTATACTATTTCCTGTGTTTCAAAAAAATAGCAACTATCCTATTCGGATAATTGCTATCAACTCAGTTTTTTTGTGACGTTGCTTGAAAGTGTTCTAAAATTTCTTCAAAACGGCAGGTTAAGATATTTTTTGACGACAAGAGTAATCATCAAAGGTTAAAAAAATCATCAATAAAGTCAAGAATTTTGAGGACAAGCCTCGACTGTTATAATTAAACTCACACTATTAATTTAAGGTTTTACAAATTTACGAACTTGCATTTCTTTTCCATTGCTTATTTTCATGATATACATTCCACTCGGATACTGATTGAGCTGAACTACTGCACGACCAAAATTATCCACTACAAAAAGTTGCTGACCAGCCGAAGTATATACCTCCACGGTACTTATAGTGGCATTTTCATACGTATTCAAAACATTAAAATTATGAATTACCGTAGGCATTATTACAGCAGCTTTTTCGAGCGTATTCTTTGTAGTTTCTTGATTTTTGTCGCCACCAAAATTAACTACCAAGCCTTGGTTTTGAGTACCAGGGATATAAGTTATCTTTTGAGAAAGTGTTTTTGCATTATTACAAGCATCTACGGCTGTCCAAAAACGCTCTACTTCCGAAAAACCGTTACAACCGCCAGCTGTAGTTTTTTCATAAAAAGTAACAGGAATATTTTCGCTAAAAATACCCATCGTGTCCAACGCAAAAACATTTGTTGGTGCAGAAGGCAAAGGCTGTGTACAATACAAGGTAATATCTTGCGGAACATTGAGCAAAACGGGCGCAATATTGTCTTTCATATAGATACTTTGCGAAGCTGTAGCTGTATTATTACAGTTATCGGTCGCTTTCCAAGTTCTCATTACATATTTTGTACATTGCCCATTTGCACTTGTTGGCGTTGTATTTTCCAAACTTTCGCTAAAAGTAGTCGTTACATTTTTATCGCAATTATCAGTAGTTGCGATATTAAGGTTATTCATTTGCCCCGATGAAACTTCTAACGTAATATCAGGCGGGGCACTCGCAAAAGCAGGGTTTACATTATCTCTTACCGTAATAATTTGTGAAGCCGAAACGCTATTATTACAAGCATCAGTCATTGTCCATGTACGACGCACAGCATAATTGTCTATACAAGAAGTTGGGAAAATATCTTGAACGATTTTCACTTTTACAGTTTTACTGCAATTGTCAGCGATAGCAGGCAGGGTCATCACAGGCACACTCGTACAACTTACCGTAGCGTCAGGAGGAACGTTTGTCACGCCTGGAACTTTTACATCTTGTACATAAACCAACTGAGATTTGGTTGTTTTGTTGCTACATCTATCAGAAACAGTATATATACGGGTCAAAAGATACCTATTTGCACAAATACCATCTTGTTTTATTTCATTCAGATTTACCGTTACACTTTTTGCACAATTGTCTTTTATATTCAAATCCACAGGTAAAGCTGCTTTCGGAATAGCCGCACAATCTACGGTCACATTGCTCGGTGTAGAAAAAGTAGGCGCGCGTTTATCTTGTACATAAATAGATTGCGTAATGATAGACGTATTCCCAGTTTTATCTTTTGCAGTCCATTCTCTTTTCAAATAATAAGAATCGTAGCAGCCGCCAGCTACTTTTGATTCCCGCAAAGAAACCGTAGGAGCTTTGTCACAAATATCAGCCACAGCAGGTTTTACAGGTATCGGAATATTGGTACACTCTACCGTAATATCTTTTATAGCTGTCGTAAAATAAGGTTTTTGATTGTCGCCAACCGTAATATTTTGAATATGTGTTGTGCTATTACCACAAGCATCTTCCGCTACCCAAGTCCTCACTAATTTGTAAGAAGTGGTATTGATAGTTACTGTTTTTTCATTAAAAAAAATCAAGGCGTTGGCATCACACGCATCGTTTGCAGTTACTTGTGCAGCGGCAGGAATCGTATTACATTGTACTACAATATCGCTCGGTTTTGAGGAAAGCGCAGGTGCTTTTGTATCTTCAACATATATTTCTTGAAAGACTTCGTAATGCTCTTGGCAGGGTGTATAAATATCCCAAATACGGTAAATAATATAATTGTGCGTGCAGGTCTCTACCGAAATATATTCATCAAATAAAAATGAAGTTGCATTACTCGGACAGTTTGTAATTAGAATCGGATTGACTTTTACAGGGATAGAAGAACAATTAGCAGTGATGTCTTTTGGAATAATTAGCGTCGTGCCGTCAAGATATAACGTATCCATCGGAGTTTGTCCGAAAAGAAAGATAGTATGTAAGAATAAAAAAAGCGTAATTAATACTTTTTTTGTAGGTATATAATTCATCATGCGCATGACTTCGTTTTAACTCAAAAAATGTAAATATTCAAATGTGAATAGACTGACAATGCGGCAAAATTACGGTAATATTTTCTCGATTGAAATACTTTGATTTCTACACAATGCACTTTTTGTGACGCTACAAAAGTGTTAAATTTTATTGAAAATGAAAATAAAAATTCAATATTGGGATTTGTAAATCTTACCAATATTAGGGCTTCTTACATAATTTTCATAAATAAATACTGTGTAAATAACTGATAAATAAGATTTTGTAAAACAAATATAAATTCATCTACTTTGTTCGATTTATTTATAACATTACTTAAAAATATAAATATTTTTTTATTCGTTTAATTCTAAATGTGACATACTTTCGAGCTGTATTTTTATTTTGGCTAAAAAGTTAATGTGCTTATTTTTAATGAATTACAAAGTAGTTAAAATTATATATAATTGCTATAAATTAAAAGAAACAATCTGCTTCCACAATACTTTTTGCACTATTTTTAGTCATAGGATATTTATACATGAATAAAAAAATTATACGTTTCGGCATAGTTTTTGGTTTTCTTTAATATGATACTGATGTCCCTTCGGTATTATTTTTTGAAACCTGAACATTTTTGAAACATGACAACAAATTTTACCCTGAATTTCCGTACCCTGAAATCTTATTGGCACATCATATTCGTACCATTTTTGATGATTGTTACGTTAATTCTCCTCTCTTTTCAGCCTTCTCGTGCCGAAGGTTCTGCTGATTTCCTCATTTGGTCTGGAAAAAGACTTTTCCTCAGTATAGACGAAAAACAACAACTCAAAGTTTTTGCTAAAAAAGGCGAGTTCCTCAATGTAGGAGCGAGCCATGTTGCCGTTTCAGGCGGTACGATTAGCGTCTATTCGCCAAGTGGTGCATTGCTAAAAACCTTTGATGGTGCTGACGGAAAAACAGCTATTATTTTCGATGATAAAGAAGAAAAAGCTGGACCTGCGGGCGGAGGTACAAAAGCAAACGGTGGTTTCAAACCTGGTGTAGTTATCGCACAAGAAGATGGAATTTACACTGTCACATTTGACTTCCCTGGCTACGAATTAAAGGTGTTCAAAAACCTTGAAATGCAAGACCCTTGGACACGTACAAAAGACCAACCTACTATCATGCGTGCTATTTTGGCGTATGACATTACAGTTTCAAAATATGCTGCGGCAAATATCATCGGAAGCGAACTGCTCCGTGGTCGTGTTTATACCAACGAACATATCTCAGTTGTAAACGAAAATGGCAATTTGGTAAATCCAAGTTACTATATTTTGACAAAAGATGGCTATCAATATTATGTGGACTTTGTCAATGTAGATCCTTGGGGCTTCCCAATTTCTTCTAATACGGCAGGCTTAAATGATATAAACATGAAAGCGGCGTACCAATCTATGGTAGCCGACGGTTTTACTCGAAGCAGTGATGTTACAAAATGGCAACCGAACAAATATTATTTTTATGAGCCGCAAGCTGAAGATTATGGCAATGTAGTGAACAATAAAATCTTTTTTTGTCCACCATCAGTAGATATGCCTCGCACGGCAAAAGTAACTGATATTTACAGAAAAAATACGCACGTAACTTGGTTGTATTCAACGCCAAATGATTTACCAGAATTTAAAAACTTCTCTTTTGTTTCGGCAATGAAAGGAACAGGTGGTTGTAATGGTAATGTTGCGATGGTCGGCAAAGGTGGTTTTATAAAATTCAACTCAAATGTAGTAGGAGATATTGTTTTTCGTGCAGACATGAATACCAATGGCAAGTTTTATGATCCTGAGGATTTAGCAATTCCTAAAACTTTAAAAGGTGGTATAGACAGTGTTTTTTGGAACGGAAAACTTGGAAATGGCGTAGATGCGCCCGCAAAACCTGCTTTTGACCTCAATTTTATGATGGACATTCAAGGTGGAGAAATCCATATTATGATGTTTGACATAGAAAATAATCCTGGTGGCATCAAGTTTCGCCGTTTGAACGGTGTTGGTGCGCCAGATACTACTTTTTATTATGACCACTCACTCGTAAATGGCGGTATAAGTGGAGGCGGCACATCTGGCAATGCAAAACCAACAACTGAGCCTTATACTTATACAAAGGCTTGGGGAAATCTAAAAATGTTGGACTACTGGGCGTACGCTAATAATTCTAAATTTATTAATGAAAAAATAAATATTGCAATTGTAACAGATTGTAATGCGGTTGTACCTAATCCAAACGCTGCGATTATAGATACAGACGGAGATAAAATTTCAAATGAAACTGATTTAGATGACGACAACGATGGTATTTCTGATGCGATGGAGCATTGTCACGCTGTCGGTGGTGGATTTACCTGTTTACCAGGAGCAAAAGACCCAAGTGGCGATGAAGATAAAGACGGTGTACCCAATTATTTAGATGCCAACGACCCTAAAGTACCTAATAATATGGCTGATGTAAACAAAGACGGAAAATGTGATTTCATTAATCCGCTTTATGACACAGACGGCGACCAAGTACCAGATTTCTTAGACCTCGATTCTGATAATGATGGTATTACAGATTTAGTAGAAGCACAACACAACCAACCCGATACAAATGCCGATGGAGTGATTGATGGTTTACCTAACATATTCGGTATCAATGGGTTATACGATGTGATTGATTCTAATCCTACAAGTTTATTTTCTGGAATTACGTATATTCCAAGAGATTTTGATAAAGATGGTTTGGCTGACCACGACGATTTAGATTCTGATAACGACGGCATAAATGACCTCGCTGAACAGTTGTATTATGCTTCTGATGTATTAAACGATGGTCGTATTGATTATCTAACAAATACAAATTTAGTAGCTTCTCAAGGTTTAGTTCCTTTGATTGACCCTGCCAAAACAGGAAAATCTATCCCTAATCCGAGAGATTTTGACCAGGATGGTGTTCCTGATTGGCACGATTTTGATTCTGACAACGATGGTACAAACGACGTTGTAGAAGCATCTCGTCCAGACCTCGACCCAGATAACAATGGTATGCCAGGGAAAGGTAAGCCAAAAACAAATGCCGATGGTCAAGTTTTTGACGCTGCAAACCCTAACTACAAATCTATTTCTGACATAGAAGATACAGACGGAGATTTAACGCCTGACTTCAATGACCTTGATTCCGATGCTGACGGTTTACTCGATGCTTTTGAAAATGACAAAGCTGACCCTGATAATGACGGCGTTATTGGTACTGGAAAACCAGTTGTAAATATTTATGGCATCGCTTTGGGCGCAAATTCGCAACCAATTGATACAGACAAAGATGGCAAACCAGATTATCGTGATTTGGATTCAGATAACGATACTTTATTAGATATAAACGAGTGTAGTACAGTGTCTTGTGTTGATTTAGATAAAGACGGCAAACCAGCTTTCCGTGACGACGACCGTGATGGCGATGGACTTTGGGACGGTTACGAATGTACGACAGCAGGTGTTGCTTGCGAAGATACGGACAAAGATGGTACGCCCGATGTAGATGATTTAGACTCAGATAATGATACGTTGCCTGATGCTACAGAATGTGGCAATCAGAGCAAAGGTTGTTCGGATTTAGATAAAGACGGCAAACCCGCTTTCCGTGATGAAGACCGTGATGGCGATGGGCTTTGGGACGGTTACGAATGTACGACAGCAGGCGTTGCTTGTGAAGATACGGACAAAGATGGTACGCCCGATGTAGATGATTTAGATTCAGACAATGATACATTGCTTGATGCAGCTGAATGTGGTAATCAAAGCAAAGGTTGTTCGGATTTGGACAAAGATGGCAAACCAGCTTTCCGTGACGAAGACCGTGATGGAGATGGACTTTGGGACGGTTACGAATGTACTTCGGGCGGTATCGCTTGCGAAGATACGGACAAAGACGGCACACCAGATGTAGATGATTTAGATTCTGATAATGATACTTTACCTGATGCGACCGAATGTGGAAACCAAAGCAAAGGTTGTTCGGATTTGGATAAAGACGGCAAACCAGCTTTCCGTGACGAAGACCGTGATGGAGATGGTATTTTTGATGGTTATGAGTGTAGCACGGCAGGTATCGGTTGCGAAGATACAGATAAAGATGGTTTTGCAGATGTAGATGATTTGGATTCAGACGACGATGGACTTCCCGATGCTTATGAGTGCGGAAAATCAAACGACTGTCCAGATTTTGACAAAGATGGCAAACCAGATTTCCGTGACTTAGATTCTGACAATGACGGAAAAACGGATAAAGTCGAATGTCCGACAGGTGCGCCATGTGCAGATATTGACAGCGATGGTTTCCCTAATTTCCGTGACGTTTCTTGCGATAAATTACTTGATGCACCACTTTTAGGTTACCAAACGCCTATTTGTAATGGTTTTATAAACATCAATATTTTGCAAAATTATACCAATTTAGAAAGGGTAGTTTGGCAAAATGGAGTAGGGGATACTTTGTCTAAATCAACTCAGAAAAACTTGACGCTTTCGGCGGATAGCCCAGAGGCGATTCCACCTTATTTTGTAAAAATTTATGACAAAGACGGTTGTAAATCACAAGCATCTGAAAAGGCATTTATTAAAGTAAATATCTTACCTAAAAATATAAGTTTATCAGCAAAGGACGACAGCAGCGAAGGCAAACAAAATGCTCCGTTTGTGATAAATGTACTTGAAAATGACCTTACAGACAGCAAAAATGACTGGACTTTGAGCGTAAGTTTTGCGCCAAAACACGGTAAAATAAATGTTTTGAATAATCAAATTACGTATATTCCAGACAATGATTATGTTGGCGATGATGT
The DNA here is from genome assembly GCA_031374645.1 of Chitinophagales bacterium. Lineage (GTDB taxonomy): Bacteria > Bacteroidota > Bacteroidia > Chitinophagales > Saprospiraceae > CANHEE01. The sequence continues at coordinate 8,508 of JANMGN010000245.1, forward strand.
TTTTGAATATATAGACGGGCAGCATTTTCATATACTTTGTGAGTCTATGGCGGAAGCAAGTGTGAATTTATTTGACTTAGTAGAGAAAAAATTTGGCAACTGGCTTGGTAAAATTAAATGGGTAAATTTTGGTGGGGGGCATTACATCAACCACCCTAATTACGATAAGGAAAATTTAATTAATCGCATTAAAGCCTTCAAACAAAAATTTAACCTTGAGGTTATTTTAGAACCTGGCGGAACAATGGTTTACAACGCTGGCTACCTTGTTTCAACAGTGCTAGATATTATTAAAAATGATAAACAAATTTTAATACTTGATACATCAGCCACGGCGCACATGCCTGATGTTCTGGAAATGCCATATAGGCCGCAGCTTTTTAAGGTTTCAGGCAATTCGTCATTGCGAGGAGGCGAAGCCGACGCGGCAATCCAT
>JANMGN010000256.1:0-2140 GCA_031374645.1 Chitinophagales bacterium
TTTTCAAAAAAAAATTTAAAAATGTAGCCCAAAATCTTACTTTTTTTGCCAAATAAAATTTTGTTTTTCGCTAAAAACGAGAATTGAAACGGTTTAATTTTGAAATTATATTGTTTTTCGCACTTTTGGAGAAAAATAAATTTTCTATTCTCTTACAAAGCGAAGAAATAAATTGACAAATGTTTTCTTTTCCCACAACTTTGCTGCATCAATTAGTTAATCACTTAATTTATTTTTTAAATCATTAAAAAAAATTTATCATGAAAAAAATTGCAGTAATTATCGCCTCTATCGTTTTAGTTGTTTTTGCAGTAAATGCACAAAAAGACAACATTCGTAACAAAGTAGCTGTCTTGAGTTTAGACACTAAAAGTTTTGCTTTTGACCCTGGGCAATCGGGCAATATCACTCGTTTGGAATTGGATAAACTCGACCTTTTCGACGTGATGGACAAGTACGACATTGATTATCTTTTGGACAAAGAAAAGCAAAATATAGTGGACTGCTACGGCAAACTTTGTTTGGTCGAAATAGGTAAAAAAATCAAAGCGGACAAAATTCTTACTGGTTCGATAGAGCTTTTGAGTGAGCGTGTTGTAGTGACATTACGTATGATTGATGTGCCATCGGCTTCTGTCGAAAAAACACAAGTGCTTGATTTTCTGAATATTAAAGCGCAAGTACAAACGATGATTGGGCTTACTTTACGAAAAATGTATAAGCTACCAATAGACGAAGATGTGATGAAACAACTCACTCAAATCAATGCTTTTGATACTTCTGTGAATACCACAAAAGAGGAAAAAGTAAATCTGAACGGGCCAAGAATGGGTGTCGCTATGGTAACTGGCGAAAATGCAAGAATTTTAAAAGCCTCGCCAAATCAAGGTGGTTTCGAGATGTCGCCTGTGACTTTTCAGTTCGGTTATCAGATGGAAGTACAGTATATCGGACAAGGGAATTTTCAGGCATTGGTAGAGTTTTTGCCCATGATTACAGGTTTAGACCAAGGGAAAGTTATTCCAAGTTTGACTATTTTGAATGGTTTGCGTGAAAATCGTTTGGGTTTAGAATTTGCTTTTGGGCCTACTTTTCTCCTTACCAAAAAAGCGGAGGGCTATTACGAAGAAGGAACTAATAAATGGAAACTAAAATCGGAATGGGATAATGTAGCTGAAAAAAAGGCAAACCCAAACGCTATCGTAACTCGTTCGGATAGTCGTGGCGATTATACTTTTACCTCTGGTTTTTTGTTTGCGCTCGGTAAAACCTTTCGCTCAGGTCGTTTAAATATTCCAGTCAATGCTTACGTACGTCCTGATTACAAAAACGGCAGTCAATGGGGTCTTTCTTTTGGCTTTAATGCAAAAAGATACGCCAAAGTGGCGAATTAGAAATTGCTACTTGTAGCCCACTATAAAAAAAAGCTGCTTGAAATATTTTCAAGCAGCTTTTTAAATTTAAAAAATTAGATTTTTCCAACAGTGAATGATTCCACCACGTGTTCTTGCCCTTTTGTGATATGACAATGATAAACACCAGCCTCGTACGTTTCGGCACTTAGCGAAAATGTTTTGATTGTCGTTTCTTCTGAGTAAAGTACTGTACCTGAGCTATTTGTAATAAAAATTTGGTAGCCACCAGGCTCTTCCATGTTATCATCAATCGTAATATTGATAACATCTATGGTAGGATTGGGAAAAATAACAAGTCCCAAAACTCCTTCGCATTTTTTATTAGGTATAGAATAGCTTTTTGATATAACAGAATTGCCACAAGGAGAAATAATATCAAGAGCTATTTTCATTGTACTACTGTAAGTGCTTCCAAAATCTACACAGAATTGGTTGCCTGTATTTTTTTCAATTGTTCCATGAGATGTTGTCCAATTGTAAGTGTATAATGGATTATAATTTGTAACATAAAAACAACCTATTGGAGCAGTAGGAAAACAAGGTAGGCTTGTTTTTTCGATTGTAAGTTTAGGTGCTGTACCAGGATTTATACTGAAGTGAAATTGGTTTTCGGATTATATTAAGCAATAATTTTTAACTTTGCTTCAAAAATGAATATGGTAACTTTATCAGAAGAAGAAAAAAAATCATTAAAAAAGCTGCACAAATCGCTAACGGAAAAACGG
>JANMGN010000272.1:0-2737 GCA_031374645.1 Chitinophagales bacterium
GTGAAGGCGGTACAACGCCAAGCGCAGCTACAATTTTGGCTTGTAAAAAACACTTAAAAATACCTACTTTTGTACTTATCAGAGAGCGTGGCGGCGATTTTTGTTACTCCGACCTCGAAGTAGAAGTTATGCTGCAAGATATTGTTTTTTGTAAAGAAAATGGTGTAGAAGGCGTAGTTATTGGCGCAATGACAAGCGATAAAAAGGTTCACGAAGCACATACACAAGCGATGATTTCGGCAGCTGGCGATATGCAAATTACATTTCATAGGGCTTTTGACCGTATGAAAAACCCTTACGAAGCATTAGCAATTTTGAAAAAAATGAACATTCATCGTATCTTGACAAGTGGACAGGCAGAAACAGCTGTTTTGGGAATTTCTGTTTTAAAAAAGCTAATAGAAAGAGCTGAAAATCAATTGATTATAATGCCAGGCGCAGGTGTTTTACCTACTAATATGCAGCAAATTATACAAAAAACAAGCTGCAAAGAAATTCATTTTTCGGCTAAAAAAACCATTGTTTCGGCACTCGGTGGCGAACATTGGGAGTCTGATGTGGCGATGGTAAAGGAAGCTGTTGAGGCTTTACAAAGACAGATTTGAAGCACTTAAAATTTCTGATGCTACCTTTTTTGTGGTTTTTGCAAAGCAAGGCTGAAAGCCTTGAATATGGGTAACCGTAAATGAAATTTACGGAAAATAAAAATAGCGTTGGCAACGCCGAAGGTATTGAATATGAGCGATTTATCCAAATTCAACACCTTCGGCGTTGTGAAAATGTAAATTTTGTACCGTAAACTTCATTTACGGTTATCTAAATTTAAGCCCATTCGGGCTTATAAAGACTTAAACCACAAAAAAAGGTAACATTAGTAATTTTTATAAATCGCTTGAGGGATTAACTATTTACAAAAAACAAAATTTATAAAAGTTATCAAAAAAATGAACTATTTGTAAGGTTGCTTCGTTCTATTGAGAGGAATAAATATGCTTTAAGTCAGTGCTGAAATCTTATTTATTTATGGACAAATATAATTTTTATAAAATTAAAAATAGGAGAAAAATTTTTGAGCGAAATTAACTTAACTTTCGATGGCGTTGATTTATTGGAACTTTTTGGTGAAAACAATGCAAAATTAAACTTATTGCGCAACGCTTATCCGAATGTAACTTTTACAGCACGAGGCAGCAGCATGAAATTGGCAGGCGACAAAAAAGACACTCAAAATGCTAAGGCAAAATTTGAGCTGATGTTGCGTATGTTGAAAGACCATGAAACGCTTCCGCTCCAAAGTGTGGAAGATATGTTGCGTGGCGAAAATCCTTTTGAGGTTCGGATTCCAGCTTCGAGCAACGATGCTGTTATTGTTTTTGGTAGAGAGGGGAAACCTGTGAAGGCAAAAACACAAAATCAGAAAAAACTCGTCGAAGCAATCGAAACAAATGACATCGTGTTTGCGATTGGTCCGGCAGGAACAGGAAAAACGTATGTTGCGGTAGCGATGGCAGTGCGTGCTTTGAAAAATAAGACGGTAAAAAAAATTATTCTGACCCGACCTGCGGTAGAAGCTGGCGAAAATTTGGGCTTTCTACCTGGTGACTTAAAAGAAAAAATTGACCCTTATTTGCGTCCTTTATACGATGCTTTGGAAGACCTTTTTCCAAGTGAAAAACTGTCTTACTTCATGGAAAATCGTATTATAGAGATTGCTCCTTTGGCGTATATGCGTGGACGGACGCTTGATAATGCGTTTATTATCTTAGATGAAGCACAAAATGCAAGTACATTGCAGCTCAAAATGTTTTTAACTCGTCTTGGGCCTTCTGCAAATTGTGTTATTACGGGCGATTTGTCGCAAGTGGATTTGCCTCGAAATCAGCACTCAGGCTTGCGCCAAGCCTTAGAACTTTTTAAAGAAATCGACGGTATCGCAACAACTTATCTTACCACAGAGGATGTTGTTCGCCACCGTTTGGTAAAAGAAATCATACGAGCGTACGAGCGTGCTGAAGCAGAAGAGGAACGGAGAAAAGAAGCCTACAAAAGAGCAAAAGATATTGCAGCAGGAATCATAAAACCTGAGCCTGTTGTAGCAGTAGAAACACCTATTGTAGAAATAAAAAAAGAAAAAGAGCAGTAAAACACCTTCATAATTGGTGAATATCGTGACGAAAAGCCGCTATACTTAACTGTATGGCGGCTTTTTCCTTGAGTAATTGGGCTTAAGTAAGCGCAATTACTCAAGGAAGTCGTTGTGAAAATTATTGATTATTTTACACGCTACTTATGTATTATAATAAGATTAGACCAAGTGAAATTACAAGGCAACAAATAGATGCGTATCTATTGTATTGTATTCGGGAGCGGAAAATCTCGGAATCGTATCAAGATACTATTATCAGTTCGATTAAGATGTTTTATAATGAAGCTGCAAATCAGCCAGAAAAAGTAGAAAATCTGTATCGCCCAAAAAAAAGTGCCAAGCTACCGAGTATCTTATCAGAAGAAGAAATAATCCGTTTGCTCCAAGCACCAGATAATATAAAACACAAATGTATGCTGATGATAGTCTATTCGTCGGGACTGCGATTAGGAGAAGTGCTAAACTTATAAGTGGTTGATATTCAGTCTGATATAAAAAGAATTTTTATTCGAGGAGCAAAAGGTAAAAAGGATAGATATACTTTGTTATCTGATAAAGCATTGTCTATATTACGAGAATATGCAAAAATAT
>JANMGN010000307.1:0-1802 GCA_031374645.1 Chitinophagales bacterium
GATGATTTAGAAATTCTATTTGTTGGGTTATCTGTACAACGTTTGTATTCATATTCAAATAAGATTTTGGAACAAAAATACGGATTTATTTTGAAAATAAAAATTTATGCCTATTCTTTACACGTACCATCATTCAAAATCGTAAGGTTGATAGCGCAAAATCTACATTTACTCCTTCGAATTACTTGTATTTCCTATAAAAAAACATCACACCTTTACAATTCACTAATGCAGAGTTTCTATTAAGATAGTTCTTCTTAGATTGAAGCCAAACACAAAAAAAACGTTCCGATTTTAGGTAATCGGAACGTTTTTTATTTCTATAAAGTAAAGGGCTATTTTTTAAAAGCCACCTCTCATACCTTTCATGGTTTTCATATCCATTTTTTTGTAGCCTTCTGGTGCGATAAGCTCCTTAATATCTACTTTTTCTTCTATTTTTGTAATTGTCATTGACATAGACATTTCTTCGGTTTCCATATTTATTTCCATAGGCGTACCGTCTATTTCTGAAGCATCGGGTACGGGCATCATTCCGCCGCCGCCGTTACTTTTCCAAAGTGATTTATCTATCTGCAAATCTTTAGTGACATACATATAGGTCGTCATTTCTTTCTCTTTGCCTTTAGATTTTACCATAAATTCATCACATTTGTAGCCTAATATGGTTTTAGATTTTCCAGTAGCTGTTGGCATTACTTTGTCTGTAGTTTTTGCAGCACTATTTTCTAAGCCGTGACGATAAATAGAATCCATGCCTATCATTTCCACTTTCTGCCCCATCATATCCATAAAAGAGCGCATCGTTTTTTCTTTAGGATTGGTAAACATTTGTGTTTTCATCATGCCGTTCATCATATTCATGACTATTTTTTGCTTATTTTCGGCAAAAAACATGGTTATTGTGCTACTATTCATCATTTTTGAAGCTGCAGCATTTTTGCCATTTTTAGCTTTCACGTTATTTATTTCGTAGGTAATTACGCCTTCTTTTAACGTTTTTTGAGCAAAAATGATATTTGTAAGGAGTAAGAAAGTAGACAAAAAAAGTAACTTTTTCATTGTAAGGGAATATTTAGTTGATTAAAATTGTAAAAGCTTAGCAGATAGCTCCTCGTTTAGCAAAACGACTTTTTTCATAAAAAACTGCTTTGATTTACATCAGTTTTGTTGTGAGCAGGAGCTCCCAACGTACATGGCTAAGCTTTTACTTAAAATTAAAAAAAGCACCATATAATTGTATCGTTTATAAGGTGCTTTTTTGTAAATAAATATAATATTAGTTTAGGATTTTATGGGCGAACATTTTTGCTCACTTTTACACCTGCACTACGCCAAATTGCTTTTTTACTTGGTTTTGCTGGTGTTTTTGCTGCCAAAACCGCAGCATTTGTCGCACTTGCATAACCACCTGTGTTACTCAAATCACTAAATTTTACCATAGTCGCTACTGCTTTTGGGTCACGACTTTTGCTTGGTAATTTTACCATCAAGTCAGATTTTACAGAAGATTCACGGATGATTTCTTTAATTTGTGCTACGTTTAGTTCTGGATAATACGAGCGAATAACGGCTGCAACACCTGCACAAGCTGGCGCAGCCATCGAAGTTCCTTGGTATGAAGCATACGTATTTTCAGGAGTTGTAGAATAAATTTCTACACCTGGCGAAAATACATCTACCATTTTTTTGCCATAATTAGAGAAAGTTGCTGGTAAATTTTCGCCTTGCTTATAAGAAAGTGCGCCAATTTCTAACCAGTTGCCTGCTTTTTTAGGCTTGAAAAGACCACCACGTTTTTC
>JANMGN010000320.1:0-5334 GCA_031374645.1 Chitinophagales bacterium
GCAGCTGCACCCACAGCTGCAGCCGCAACACCAGCACCAGCCAAACTCCCAACAAGGTAAATCCACAAATTTACCCAATCAAAAGCTCCCGCTACACTCAAACCAATCGCCACAGCAGGATTAAAAGCACCGCCAGAAATAGGTCCAAAACAGTACGCTATTCCAATAACAACTGCCCCAATTGCAAAACCATAAAATGAATTTTGATTGTTTGCTTTTGCCACAGCGACATTAAAAATAACATAAACCATAATAAAAGTACCCAAAAACTCCGAAGTAACTGCCATAGGCACATCGATTTTGTCCATTGCAGTAACACCTTCGAGCAAAGATTTGGCAGTAAAAGCAGCAAAAACTGCCGCAATAAATTGCGCTAAAATATAAGCTAATCCGTCATTTAGACCAATCATTTTGCGCATCAACATCGCCATCGTCACAGCAGGATTGTAATGTGCTCCAGAGATATATCGCCCTGCAAAAATCAGCGCCATCAATCCAAGTCCGATAGCCAAAGGCGCAAAACCAGCAGGCGTTCCATTGTTGTTTACTACCAATATAATAAGCACCAAAAAAAATGTTCCTATAAATTCGACAATGTATTTTTTCATAATGTTACGATGTTTTTTATTTAATTTTGAGGTCAAAAGTAGTTACTAAAATTGATTAATAATCTATTTTAGGCAAAATATTTATTTGAACACCGCCAAATCAAGTAAAATAGAACTTTATTTTCTATATTTGCAAAAAATTTTAGCGTATCTACTTTATTATTTCCTACTTTTTATTTCATTTCAAAATGGAATTTTTTTGAATAAAAATACGTTATAATTTTAACGTAAAAATAAGACAAAATGAAAAAATCAGCTATTATAAAATTAGTTTTAGTATCGAGTGTACTTGCCTCTTGCAGCCAAAAAAAGGAAGAAAACGAGTGGTCTTCAGGCGAAAACACTAAGAAAAAAGTCTATATGCGCTCCGATACAAGCGCACGGTACTCACGCTCTCACTTCGGACTTGGGATGATGAGTTATTTTATTTTTCGCCCTTACGGTTCGTACATGAGTGGCGGTTCGTACCGCCGAATGGGATTTTATTCAGATGCTATTAGCCACAGCTCAAATGTAGGCAGAAGCAGTTCAAAATCTTTGTTTACAAGAGGCGGATTTGGCTCATCATCAAGGAGAGTTTCTTCTTAAAAAAACAAAAAATTAGAATAGTTTTTAATGAAAAAAATAGAAAAAAATTGGGCAGAAAAAAGTCAGGTAACTGCATTTGACCGTTTTGACGATGTGTATCAAAAATTTGATTTTACCAACGTAAAAAGTAGAACTTTGGGTGGCGAAACTGTCCTTTTTGAAGCTGCTAATGAAGTCATTTTACATTGCTCAAAAATAAAAGCAAGTGCTGATGTACAAATTAATCGCTTCACTTTCGTACATCCTTTGCAACAATTTGACGATTTTTCTTACGCCATAGATAAACAAAATATCGCACCAGATTTTTCAGATAAAACGTACGATTGTGTAAATAAAAGCAATGGAAATATTATTTTAAAAAACCTGCAACTATCAGGCTATCAAGCTATTACAACTATTTTAAGCGGAACAACTGACGTTCAGATTAGTATTCCGATAGGCGAAAACGATGCTTTTTATGGCTTAGGGGATAAGACAGGAAATCTAAACTTGCGTAGCTCCTATTACTCGAACTGGTGTACAGACGCATTTGCTGCCGACAAAAAAAGCAATGAGCTTTACCGTGCTATTCCATTTTTTGCAGCGCAAACAAACGACGCTGCGTACGGCATTTTTTTCGATAACACCTTTCGCTCTTATTTTGATTTTGGAAAAATAAACCCGAACGTGCTGACTTTTGGTGCAGAAGGCGGCATTATGGATTTTTATGTTATACAAGCTCCTGATTTACTGCAAGTTATACAAAATTATACTCGCCTGACTGGTACTCCTACCCTACCTCCTATTTGGGCTTTGGGCTATCATCAGTGCAGGTGGAGTTATTTTCCCGAAAATCGGGTAAAAGAAGTGGCTCAGACTTTTCGTGACCTCAAAATTCCTTGCGATTCGCTTTATTTGGATATAGATTACATGGATAAATACCAGTGTTTTACCATCAATAAAACGTATTTTCCAGACCTCAAACGCTTAGTTTCTGACCTCAAAAAAGACAATTTTGAAACAGTCGTGATGATAGATTGTGGTATTTTTATTAATAAAAATTACAAAGTTTATATTGACGGAGTAAAAGAAAATGTGTTTTTAAAAAGAGGAAATGGAGAATTAGCTATTGCACCCGTTTGGCCCGAAAAATGCGTTTTTCCCGATTATACCAACCCAAAAATCCGTGAATGGTGGTCAAATTTACACCAAGAATTTTGTAAAGACTTGGAAATCAGTGGTTTTTGGAATGATATGAATGAGCCTGCTGTTTTCAACGTAAAAGCGATGAGTTTCCTCGAAGATTTACAACATGACTTTGATGGAAAACCTTGCAATCACGCCAAAGCACACAATATATATGGTATGCAAATGTCGAGATCGAGTTTGGAAGGTATGAAGAAATTTCAGCCTAAAAAACGTCCTTTTTTGCTCACTCGAGCTACGTTTAGCGGAGGTCAGCGTTATGCTTCGATTTGGACAGGCGACAACGTTTCAGATTGGGAAGGCTTGCGTTTGGCAAACCTACAAGTACAGAGGATTTCTGCTTCTGGTTTCAGTTTTACAGGCTCGGATATTGGCGGTTTTGCAGGTCGCCCTGACGGTGAATTGATGGTTCGCTGGCTGCAATTGGCGGTTTTTCATCCGCTTATGCGTACTCATTCGATGGGAAATCACGCCGATGGCGCAACTGCCGTTGATGAGGAACAAGTAAAATTGGCAGCCATTATTGACCGTGCCGACCAAGAACCGTGGAGTTTTGGCGAGCCTTTTACAGATGCCGCACGCAAAGCAATAGAGTTGCGTTATCAGCTTCTGCCTTATTTGTACAATGCTTTTTTTGATTATATTTCAAATAAAACACCAATTGTACAAAGCCGTTTTTTACGTGAAAAAAACCAAATAAATCACGAACGTGATTTTTATTTTGGAGAAAACCTGTTCGTAAGCCCAATTCTAAAAGCCGCTACCAAAACGCAGAAAATAGAACTCCCCGAAGGCGAATGGTACGATTTTTACAGTGGAAAAAAATACGTTGGCGATATAAAATTCGCTGTAAAAAATGACCAAATTCCGCTTTTTGTAAAAGCTGGAACACTGCTGCCTATTGCGCCTATTCGCCAAAGCACCAAAGAAAAAATTGACCTACTAAACCTTCGTTTTTACTACGGAGAAAATGCTTTTTACGAGCAAACCACTTACGAAGACGATGGCGAAACAGCTAACCCGAAAGAAAACAAATCCTTACAAAAATATTTTTCGATAGCGAAAAAAGACAATAAAATTATTATAACACAATCATTATCAGGTTTTTATAAAACTACATATAAAAAATATAATTTTAAAATTTTAGGTTTGAAAAATAAAATAGCAAAAATGGAAATCGAAGAAAATGGCGAATGGGAAATGCCCATTTATCAAGAGCAAGATTTACACATTTCTGCTACTTTTAATACGTTGAGTATTTTCTTAAAATAAAACGTAAATAGATTAAAATAACATTTTATTAATGAAAAATTAATATGTCACATTTTCGATAAAATAATATTAATTTAACATAGAATTGTGTAAAAGCCTGTATCTTTGTGCCAAATTAAATTCTTAATACTTTTTAATCTTCTTTAATCTTTTACGTATGAAAAAATTTCTATTTATTTTATTTGCCGTTTCTTTTATCTCAAATATTCAGGCTCAAGTTAGTATTACAAGCAGTGCTTCTTTAACGGAAGATTTCTCCTCTTTAGGTGCAACTACAACTGCAACACTTCCGACTGGCTGGAAAATGTCTGCTGCAGGAGCAGGCAATACTGCAACATACACAACGGCAGCTAATGTGACAGCAGTTAGTGCTCAAGCTAGTTCTGGCACACCTACTACTGGCGCGAGATACAACTGGGGTAGCAGTGCCACAGAACGTGCAATAGGTTTTATGACCTCAGGTAGTTATGCCAGCCCTAACTCTATTTTGGTTCAATATAAGAATGATGTACCTAACGGCACAATTAATGATTTGTCTATTTCGTTCGATTATGAAAGATACAGGACGAATACAGCTGCTGCTGCTGTTACTTTTTTCACTTCTACCAATGGTACGACTTGGACAGCGCAAACTGGTGGAGATAGCGGTGCTTTTGCAACGGGAACAAATGCCTATAACTTCTCTCCATCGGCAGTGAGTAAATCGCTTACACTTACAGGGGTTAATATTGCACCTGGTGAAAGTATATATTTCAGGTGGTTGTTCAATACAACAGGTTCTAACTCACAAGGAATTGCAATTGACAATGTAGTAGTACAAGCAACAGCTCTCCCAATCGTCCTTTCATCCTTCAACGTCAGAAACCTAAACAATACCAACGAAATCAAATTTACGACGGCTTCAGAATCTAACAATTCACATTTTGAAATAGAAAGAAGTAAGGACGGCAAAAACTACGAAACTATCAGCAGAGTAGAAGGCAAAGGCACTACGCAAGAGGTAAGTAACTACAATTTCACAGACCGTACGCCAAATAAAGGCATCAATTACTACCGTTTGAAACAAGTAGATTTTGATGGTCGTTTTGAATATTCAAAAGTTGTAAGTGTCTATGTAGGCGAAAAAAATCTTGATGTGAACGTTGCTTCGGCTACAAATGATGTGGTTCGTTTGAGTGTTTTCAGTCAAAATGAAGACGATGCTATGGTTTCTATCGTGGATATGAATGGTAGAATTATTTTGTCGCAAAAAATAGTTTTAACGGCAAAAGACAATCAGCTTAACTTAGATGCTAATTTGCAAAACGGTATGTATGTAGTGAAAATAACAACTGCAAACGGCGAACAAGTAAGTAAAATGTTGAATATCAGATAATTATAATTCAGTAGTAATAAAAAATACCAAAATATCAACTCTGATATTTTGGTATTTTTTTTGCTTATGTACGCCAAGCAGGAGCTTGGCGTGCCTAAAAAAACAATTTCTCTGCATTTACACTTGTCATATTTTCTACTTCTTTGACAAAAACGCCCTTTGTTTCAGCGATTTTTTCAGCAATAAACCGAATATAAGCTGCTTCATTTCTTTTTCCACGAAAAGGAACAGGCGCAAGGTAAGGCGCATCGGTTTCTAAAACCAAATGCTCGAGTGGAATATCTTTTAACAAAATATCTAATCCTG
>JANMGN010000339.1:0-3581 GCA_031374645.1 Chitinophagales bacterium
AAATATACACCTTTTTTTCTTTTTTACAAAAAAACACCACTACAAAGCGGTGTGCGGTGTAGTGGTGTTTTTTATTTTATATTTCGGCAACAGCTTTTTGCTTTTTCAAACTTTTGAGGTGCAGCTTTTTATTTTTTGCAGCTTTGTAAGCTGCGATTGCTGCGCTGATTGCTACAAATTTTTTTTCAGTTACAACATTGGGTGCAATAACTAAATCAACGTCGAGTGGCTCTTTTTATATTTTTCATCAAAAAATTGGTTTTTAAAAGAAATAGGCTTACCTTTGTACTGCTTAAACGTTTTGGACGTATCGAATAGGAGTGCTTTGTGCCTCACAATTCATAGGTATTTAAAATCCAACAGGTGGCTACTTGTTGGATTTTTTGATTTTGTACATCGTATGAAATACCAAACGGCTAACTTTATTCTATTGCTCTATTCTATTTTTTTAAAACCAATTGGATTTCTTGGTTTAGGTTCTTTTAAGAGTTGCTCTAACGCCATAAAAATATCATCAAATTTAGCATCATACAATTTTTCCATATCATTAATTCTATGATGTAGCCATTCGTATTCTATATTTGCTTTACGAAGGTTCACAAAAGTTCTCATAATTTCTATATTGACGGCTATGGCTTGTGGACTATTCAAAACACTTGATAACATGGCTACGCCTTGTTCTGTAAATGCAAAAGGCGAGTACCGAGTACCACCACGATTTGACATCACAATTTGTGATGTCAAACTTTCAAACTCCGATTTATCCAATTCAAACATAAAATCAGAAGGAAAACGGTTCATATTTCTACGAACTGCTTGTTTTAGTACCCTTGTTTCTACGCCGTACAGTTCCGCCAAGTGATAATCCAACATCACTTGTTTTTGCCTTATAATAACTATCCTTTGTTGAATAATTGATATATCCATATTTTTAGTATTGATTTTACCACAAATATACACCTTTTTTTCTTTTTTACAAAAAAACACCACTACAAAGCGGTGTGCGGTGTAGTGGTGTTTTTTTGAAAATAAGTAACAATTTATTTTAGTATTTCCAAAAAATCAATATATTTCAAGGTTTTAATTTCAGGGAAAGGCACATTTTTTAGGACTTTAAAATGCTTGTCATCTGTAACTATAAAATGTGCATTAGATGCAAAAGCACAATCTACAAACTTGTCATCATCGGCATCGGCACTGATTAAACGCATATTGTAATATACTTCTACTCTAACTACGTTAGGGAGTAAAAGCATGGAACTGATTACTAATTCGGCGGTTTCTTTGTCATATATTCGAGCTAAAATTTCTTCGTACTCCAATAAAATTTCAGAGCTAACACAGAGTATAAATTTTTGATTAAAAAGAGCATCAAAAATTACAGACGAAAAACTCCGACCTGCAACAGAACGAACTAGAATATTGGTATCCAATAAAATACGCATACCTTATTTTTTCAATTGCTCTTTAATCAAGTCGTCAATCAAAGTATCGTTATAATTTTTTTCGTCCCATATTTGGTCTGCTTTCGCTCTTGCTTTCGCAAAAAGGAATTTTGCAACAAGTATTCTGATGTCAGTCAAATATTCATCAGGAACACCTGTACTATACAATTTCATCAATTCCATTTGCATATTGGAAAGTGGTGCTTTTGCTTCTGCCGTCATATTTTAACTTATTTAAAATGTAAAATAATTTTGAATTTCTTTCTGATAAAAGATGCAAATATACACCTTTTTTTCTTTTTTGCAAAAAAATACCACTACAAAGCGGTGGGCGGTGTAGTGGTGTTATAAAATAAGCACAGCTCATTTCTTACCCAAGAAATGAGCTGTGACGGTTACTCGAAACTTGGCAAAACCGCTTTTTCTAACAGTTTGTTTGCCAATTCTAATTTTTTAGGAAAGAGGACTTTGCCTCTAAATTTTTCTAAATTTTTGTCAATCTTAACGATTGGCGTTTTTGATTTGTTCAATTCTTCTACACTCATTTTGTTAAATTTTAAGCGTTTTATTTTTTTCTTGTTACAAGGAAGCCGATGTAGTCCTCTCCAATGATAAATTCCTCAAACTCCTCATTGGGTTTCATACCATATACATGAAAATCGCTTTTGATTTCTTCCAAATTATTAGAAATACCCATTCTGTATAGACGTGTTCGTGCATCTGTACTGCCGTAGCAAATACCTTGGCATCAGGATATTTACTCGTAAAAGCATAAAGCGTAGAAACAACTGTTGCTAAGACTTTTTGAGCATCGCCATTATTGGTAATTACTTCATCGTCAATTTCATTTCGGTCGTCGTTATAATCTCCAAATGCCAAATTGAAATAACTTTTGACAGACATTTCACTATATTCAACGACTTTTTTAATCGTTCCTTTGCGACCGATACTTCTAAATTCAAAGTAATGTAGCTCATCTTCTGTTACATACTCGTAACGTGAATATCTCATAATGTCATATTTACCACAAATATACACCTTTTTTTCTTTTTTACAAAAAAACACCACTACAAAGCGGTGGGCGGTGTAGTGGTGTTTTTTTCTAAATTGGTTCAATTTTCAAGGTCAGATTTAGTCCTGAGAGCATTTTTATGAGTGTTGAAAGTTGAACATCAACCTTTCCATTTTCTATTCTTGATATAAATTCCTTTCGAGTTGTGGTGCGTTCAGCCAACTCAGATTGTGATATTTTTGCTTTTTTTCGTTCTTCTTTGAGCATCTCACAAATAAAAAAAGCCTTTGTTTTTGCTTCAAATTCTATGCGTGTCGCACTTTCTTTTTCGCCATATTTCAAGGCAAAAAGTTCATCGGCAATTTTAAGGTCATTATAATTAGAAATATTATTCGTTGTCATTTTTTAGATTGTTTGCTCAGCCAAAGATACAAAAAGATAACTAATTATACAACTTTTTTGATGAAAAATAAAAAGCACCACTGCCGAGCATAGGCTTGGTAGTAGTGCTTTTCTACGATGATAATTTTGAAAAAATCATACCATTGCATAACCCGAATACTCCCGAGCATAATTAGGAAGAAATGCCAAGACAATATCTGATTTTGAAACACCTTGCTCCATTAATTCTTCTCCAACATCAGTTGAGCTATGGTTTTCTAAGATATAAATTTTTCCATTGGGCTTGATATGAAAGTGCATAAAAATGTTCAAAGCGTGTTTTTCTTTTGCGCCCCAACCTTCTATCAAAATTTGATAATGATGATTTTCTTTATCTATAATTACATAACAATCAGGGTCTTGTAAAATTACAGGACGCTGTGCATTGATAATATCAAGTATTGCCTTTTCGTATTTTCTTACTTTTTCCATGATAAGATAGTTTCGGTATTTTTATCAAAAACAATAATATTCAAACGATATTCTTCCATGATACCCAAAATAAACGGGTAATCCTCTAAACGTTCTTCTGCATATAATGGAATGGCTAAATAGAGTATTCTTTCGGGGTCAAATCGCCTTAAAACAGAAATATAAGTCAAATATTGCCCCAAAATACTATGAAATTCATGGGTCAATGAAGGCTTAGTGAATGTCTTGACTTCAACGGCAATTTTTCATTG
>JANMGN010000365.1:0-2022 GCA_031374645.1 Chitinophagales bacterium
GAATCCAACAAAAAGGTTGAAAACAATTTTTCGTAGTTAATTGTTCTTGACGCGTCTGGCTTAATGTAAGGAATGGAGTAATAGTGATCACGATTTCCTCTCGTAGAAAACTTCCAAAACAAAAGGTCACGCTCATGTCGACACCAAACCGCAAAAACTTTTAGCAAATCATTTTTATTAATTTTTCTTTTTAGTTTTTTTTTTTTTCTTTTTTTAAGTTTTTTCTGAAAAAAGAACAAGTTGGCCAGGGTTGGTGTGAAGGGTGCACGAAAGGCCAAAAAATTAAGCGTGCGCATAAAGGTGCGCCTTAGTCTATTAGGAAATGCCCAAAAAGTTATGCCGTCTTCATCGCGCCAATAATCCGCAGCAAAAACTGGGGAGTAGTTATGGCTAAGCTTGAGACTCGCCTGGGCAGCATAAATTTCTTCCAAAAAAGTCAATTTAGTGTCAACAGGTTTGTTAAAAGCGGTCTCTTGGCCCCTGTGTTTAACAAACAACTCAAAAGCACGCTGAATTTCAGTAAAATGTGGAAATTGAGAAAGAATTATAAACTTATTCATAAAATTCTTATGATCAGAAACAGCGAGAAAGCTCAAATAACTCGTTACAAAAAGATTATGGTAAACATTTCTAGAATAAAAATGTTTATTATTTTTCATCTCCGTCACACCGACGTAACCCGAAAAATAATCGTGCAAATAACGAATAAAGTTAGCAGTCTCCGCCCCTTGCGGTTTAAAAAATCTGGAAAAAATAAACCTTTGGGGTGACTTTGTATTAAAGACAAAAGAATCAAAAATTTTTGATTCTTTTGAGTCGGTTAGGAAATCATAAAATTTACGTGGGTTTCTGTCAACTTCGTAAGCGATCCTTGACCAAACTAGCTCAAGCTCTTGAATAGTATCAAATTTTAGGCCAAGCTTCCTAGACTGCGCGTTTGTAAAAAAAAATTTAGAAACCGCTTGAGTAGCTTGCTTCCAATGATCAATCGAAGTAGGCATGTTAGTTTTTGGGATGGGCAAGTACTTCAATGAATCAGGAATTCTGGAAAAGTTGTTTTTAATCTGGTAACTATGCCAACGAG
Organism: Chitinophagales bacterium; assembly: GCA_031374645.1. Lineage (GTDB taxonomy): Bacteria > Bacteroidota > Bacteroidia > Chitinophagales > Saprospiraceae > CANHEE01. The sequence continues at coordinate 1,085 of JANMGN010000365.1, forward strand.
CAAGCTTTTTTTGATAAAATTTAGTAAATTTAGACAAACGTGCTCTGTCAGAGTCAAATGGAATAATGTGAGATGAGGTGCTTTCCGAAACTTCCATTTCATCCGGGCCGGCGTCCAGATGATATTCAACCTGGTCCTCCTCGTAATTATTATCCTGAGTAAGCTCAAGTGGATACCAGCTTCTTGGGTTTATTGAGGTTATGTCGTAAGTATCCTTCTTGAAGTAAGGCGGGATGGTAGAAGAGTAATCTTTAAAATCAAATAGAGTTGGGCTGGTCCAGATACAAAAAATTTGAAAAAACAAATCGTTTTCTTGCTCAAAATAATTTTCAGCAAAAAACTCCAAATTTGGTTTAGCGGGGTAAAAGTCATAATTTGTTATAGAGGCAGGGTACCAGTAGTCGTAATAATGGTCGGTAAAATGGGAGTCAAAATAACCCTGGTCCTGCTTGTTTGAAATTGATTGAAAATCTTCGTAAGCAGGAAAATCGGACAAATAGTCTGAAACATAATCATCCTCCAGGTCCTGATCGTTATTGTACGGAGTTTCTTCCAAGTCCTCGCCAATTTCTCTCGTAAAAAATCTAAAAAATTTAGAACCAAGAAAAAATTTTCTAAAATTAGTGAAGTAAGCGTCTTTGATTGAATAGTAGTAAAATGCAACAAACGTTGCTTTATAGTACCTAATCAGTTCTACAAGGAACAAAAAAAAAAAACGAAATTCTAGATAAACAAAAAAAAAAACAGTGAAAACCGGTCTAAAAAATAGCCAAAAAATGTAAGTGTACCACGCATAGAAATACAAAAAAATTTTTTTTGCAATCCTGTAGGTGAAAAAAATAAATTGCTTAGCAGTATCAAGCAAAAACTTAAGAAACTTTATGTAAAGATTAAACCCAAAAGGACCAAGCCAAGTATAAAAAAAATAACCAAAATAA
>JANMGN010000370.1:0-2414 GCA_031374645.1 Chitinophagales bacterium
GCTGGTTTGTTGCGTTGTACAGAGCTGTCAAATACTTTTCCCTCGATAGTCGTCCCGTGGTAATGACAAGTTACGCTGTTGCTCAGTTTCGGTTTTTCGTCGCTGTCGCTTGCTTTCAGTATTTCATATTGCAAACCGCATTGTAAGGCTAAAACGCCTTCTCTTTTGGCATTTTCTGCTAAAAATGCTTGACCTTTTGCTAAATTTTCTGCTGCTTTGGTCGCTTTTATTGATGCTAATTTTTCTCTTATAGACATTTTTACTTGTTATTTTTAAGTTTCATAATGGATTTCAATTTGCTCAGCCAAACAGAGTTTGGCAGGTACAATGTTCGTTATAAAATTCTACTTTTTCCAATAAATTACAATGACCAAACTCTGTTTGGGCGTAGTGTTGTGAGTAACAACTTGAAACCCAATATGAACCATTTTTAAATATTATTTTTCAAATATGGGACACTAAATACTGAACCATCGGAGCTGGGCGAAGTATTTTGAAAAACTTTTTTTGCCTCTGCTAAAAGTGGTTGAAAATCTTGAAAACGAGCCGAATAATGTCCAATTACCAATTCGCCAACGTTTGCTTTTTGGGCAATAGTTGCGGCTTCAAAAGCGGTACTGTGCATTCCCCAAGCTGCATTTTCCTTAAATTCTTCTGTAAAAGTGGTTTCATGATAGAGTAAACTGACGTTTTCGATGATTGGAATAATTGCTTCGTGGTACATCGTATCGGAGCAAAACGCATACGAACGTGAAGGCACTGGCGCATAAACCATTTCTTTGTGTGGCACGAGCGTTCCATCTGCTTTCAGGAAATCTGCACCTGCTTTTATCAGCGGAATTTGAGCAACTGGTATTTCGTATTCTGTAATTTTTTCTTTGATAAAATTAGGTAAAAAGGCTTTTTCTTTAAATAAAAATCCAGCGGTAGGCACAGCGTGTTTCAGAGGAATACTATGCACACTAAGTGCGTTATTTTCGTACAACAATTCGCTTTTTTCGGTGTCAATAACGTGATAATGAACAGTGTATATCAAATGTGAAGAAGAAATACGAAGTACCATTTCCATCATTTCTTGCAAACCTGCGGGCGAAAAAATATGCAACTCTTCTTGTCGTCCGTTGAGGCTCATGGAGGTCAAAAAACCTGGTAAACCAAAGCAATGATCACCGTGTAAATGACTGATAAAAATATGATTAATCCGATTGCGTGGAACATGAAAATCCGTAAGGCGCATCTGAGTGCCTTCGCCACAGTCTATCATAAACCATTGGTCTTGTATATTGAGAACTTGACTTGTAGGAAAACGTCCGTAGGCAGGAGTTGCGGCGGCAGTACCAAGTATGGTTAGTTCAAATTTCATAAAATTTGGATTTTGAAAAGCATTTTCACAAAAAAGAAACCCTATTTCTCTTTTAGGAAATAGGGTTTCTTGGCTATAAGTTGGGTGTAGAGGTATGTGATAATTGAACTATTTAATCTTCAAATTCTTTGCGAAGGCGACGCTCCACTTCTTCCATACGAATGTGTTCGACAGCACCTGCCAAATTGGGAGAAATGGCTAAAATAGAATCTAATCGTGATATTTCGATGAGTTTTTTTACATTTGGATTATTGATGCCCATCAAGACAAAAGAGCCGTTATCGCCTTTCCAAAGGCGATTTGCGGTCAAAATAGCACTCAATCCTGACGAATCTACAAAGTTTACTGGCGAAAGGTCGAGTATAAAGTTACGGATGCCTTCCGATTGCAACAGGATAAAATCTGATTTTAAATCTGGTGCAATAATAGAATTCAAGTTATCTTCTTGTAATGTGAAAATGGTATAATTGTCTCTTTTATCAACGCTGTACTTCATATCTGATATTTTTGTATAAAATTTGGCTCAACATTGTAAATATTTAAACCAAGTTCATTCATTTGTTTACTAAAACTTTGCAAAAGTAAGATTTTATTTAAAATAAAATACATTTTGGAAAGAAAAAAGAAAATTTACATTTATATTTTTTAGGATTGCTAAAAATATACTTCAAAATGAGGTAAAATTGAATTGAAAATAACGCTAAAAAAAAAGCTGAACAAAAGTTATTACTCTTGTTCAGCTTACTCTTGAGCGTAATAAAATGCTGAAATTACGCTACATTTACTTTTTTACTGTACAGATAAGATACGCCCAAAATAGCGGTAAAAAAATAGAGCAACTTTTATCCGATTTATACCAATGTAGCTACAACGAAAGTACAGCAACTAAGCATTAGCCTAAATTCTTAACACAAAACATTACAATTTTTATCTTACTGTAAAATATTAAGTGATAAAGTAAAAGGTTCAAAATAGGTTGTAAAAATAGTAAAAGAAGTCATGTTTTATGGAAATAAGGGCATATTTTTGTTTCAAAATTTAAAAAAATGGC
>JANMGN010000429.1:0-3537 GCA_031374645.1 Chitinophagales bacterium
ACGAGGTGCGGCTTTGTGAAGTTGAAAAATTTTGAACGATAGTGAAAAGATTTTTCAATTTCACAAAACCGTAGTTGTACGAAGGGCTGGCGATAGCCGCACTTTGTGCAACTGCGGTGCAGCCGCACCTCGTTGTGACAAAAGGCTGGCGTAGCCGCCTTTTGTCACAACGATTAAATTTACGAAGACATAATTAGGAGTTCCTTCACAAGCTCAGGAGGACAGTGCAGGAATTTTACAAATTTTTTAAGTTTTCATAAAATGGGTAAAACCTTATGCGTTACAGTATAATGCAAAGCTAAATCAAAACGAAATATTTAATTTTTCTGATAACTTTTCTAAAAATCACTTACCTTCGCATCTGAAATTAGAAAAAAATGCAAAAAACACTTTTCCTTTTAGATGGTCATGCGCTGGTGTATAGAGCGCACTATGCTTTTATAAGTCGCCCTTTGATAAACTCAAAAGGCTTTGACACTTCCGCTATCAACGGTTTTACACGTACCCTTTGGGAGATAATTCAAAACCAAAAACCTACCCATATTGCAGTGTCGTTTGACTTGCCAGGAGGTACTTTTCGCAATGAAATGTACCCCGAATATAAGGCAAACCGTGATGCACAACCTGAGCAAATTACAGCCGCTTTGCCTTATATTTTCAAAATTATTGAAGGTATGAATATTCCAATTTTGGTCAAACAAGGTTTTGAGGCTGATGATGTGATTGGTACGATTGCAAAAAAAGCAGAACTTGCTGATTTTAAGGTGTTTATGATGACACCAGATAAAGATTACGGACAACTCGTGACCGATAAAGTATTCATGTACAAGCCTGCGCGCATGGGAAATGACATGGAAATTTGGGGCGTAAAAGAGGTTTGTGACAACTGGAATATCAAAAATACATTACAAGTTATCGATATATTAGGCTTGCAAGGCGATGCTGTGGATAATATCCCAGGCGTACCTGGAATTGGACCAAAAACGGCAGCGATTTTACTCGAAAAATACCATACGATTGAAGGCGTTTTAGCAAATACACACGAGCTAAAAGGCAAGCAAAAAGAGAATTTAGAGCAGTTTGCTGCACAAGCTATTTTATCAAAAGAATTAGCCACGATAGATATAAATGTCCCAATAGAATTTGACGAAGAAGCCTTAAAAATGTCGCCCGTAAATGTCGAAATGTTGAGCGAAATTTTCAAAGAATTGGAGTTTCGTAGCATTGCCACACAAATTTTAGGCACTACCCAAAGTTCTTCTTCGCCGACGATGCCGAGCGCAAAATCGAGTTCAAGAAGTGCGGCAGCGACCTCAAATTCTTCTCAAATGGATTTGTTCGGAAATCCTGTTGCGCTGCCTATCGAACTAAAATCTACCGCAGAGGCTTCTGCGCATCGCATTGCAGATAAAAATATTTCCAATATAGACCATGCGTATTATTTGATAGAAACCGCAGGACAACGTGCTGCATTGGCACAAAAAATCAGCGAACAAAAAGAGGTTTCTTTTGACACCGAAACGACCAGCATAGATGCTACACAAGCAGATTTAGTAGGACTTTCTTTTGCTTTTTCCGAACACGAAGCCTACTATATTCCAGTACCAGAAGACCGTGACGAAGCCATAAAAATTGTCAATGATTTTAAATATATACTTGAAAATCAGTCGATTATAAAAATTGGGCAAAATATAAAATACGATATGATTGTGCTAAAAAGCTACGATGTAGAAGTACAAGGCATATTTTTTGATACCATGTTGGCGCACTATCTTTTAGAACCAGAATTGCGACACAATATGAATTATATGTCAGAAACTTTACTCAATTATGCGCCTGTTTCAATAGAAACTTTGATAGGAGCAAAGGGGAAATCGCAAGGCACAATGCGTGACGTTCCGATAGAAAAAGTAAAAGATTACGCTGCCGAAGATGCTGATGTAACACTGCAATTAAAAAATGTTTTGGCTGAAAAATTACGAGAAAATCCTACCTTAGAAAAAATATTTTATGATTTTGAAACGCCACTTGTAAAAGTATTGGCAGAAATGGAAAGTGAAGGAATTCGTATAGATTCAGCTTTTTTAGATGCTTATTCGGTTGAGTTACAAGCAAAAATAGAGATTTTAGAAAAAAATATCATAGAATTAGCAGGTATTAATTTTAATGTGGCTTCGCCAAAACAAGTCGGAGGTATCCTTTTTGATGTATTAAAATTAGATTCAAAAGCTAAAAAAACCAAAAGCGGACAATACTCCACAGATGAAGATGTGATGAGCGAATTGGCAAAACAATTTCCGATTGCAGCACATATTTTAGAGCATCGTGGACTCTCAAAACTGAAATCTACGTACGTGGACGCTTTGCCAAAAATGGTTAATCCGAGAACAGGGCGTGTTCATAGCAATTTTAATCAAGCCTTGACCGCAACGGGGCGTTTGAGTTCCAATAATCCGAATTTACAAAATATTCCGATAAAAACGCCAGAAGGCTCAGAAGTACGCAAAGCATTTATTCCTCGGGACAAAAATCACGTTCTGGTTTCAGCAGATTATTCTCAAATCGAGTTGCGTTTGATAGCAGAAATCAGTGGCGACGAATCCATGTTAGAAGCGTTTTTGAGTGGAAATGATTTCCACCGTGCCACCGCAGCAAAAGTATATAGTGTTGATTATGATGCAGTTACATCAGAGCAACGCCGCAATGCGAAGACCGTAAATTTCTCTATAACGTACGGTGCAGGCGCATCAAATCTTTCTCAGCAGTTGGGAATTCCACGTTCGGAAGCAAAAATTTTGGTGGACAATTACCGCCTACAATTCAGCGGTTTGCGTGATTATATGACCAAAATTGTAGAAAAAGCACGAGAGCAAGGTTTCGTTACAACCATGCTTGGTCGCCGTCGTTTCTTACGTGATATTGACAGCAGAAATGCACTCGCTCGCAGCAATTCTGAGCGTATGGCAGTCAATACACCCATACAAGGAACAGCAGCAGATATGATAAAAATAGCAATGATTAATATTCACAAAGCATTGAAAGACCATAACTTACAAACCAAAATGATTTTGCAAGTACATGACGAATTGGTTTTTGACGTTCCTAAAAACGAACTCGAGCAAGTGAAAATCTTAATCGAAAACGGAATGAAAACAGCTATCCCTGGCTTGAAAGTTCCCATAGAAGTCGGCATCGGAGAAGGTCTAAATTGGTTGGAAGCCCACTAGTCATAGGCGTATAGAAATAAACGATAATTTTTTTGTCGTTGTAAAAATAACATAATTAACTGACTAAAAGGAAGTTACGTTGTTATTTTTACAATGACTTCCTTTAAAAAAAATTATGATTATTTTAGCCAAACTACTTATTTTATCCAAAAAATAATTTTTTTACACAATATTTGAAAAACTCATAAAAAAGAAGTACCTTTGCAGTCGATTTTGTACAGAAGGCGTTTTTTTTTTAATAAAAAAATACCTATTTGCTTGATAGTCAATAAGATATAAATCGCAAGATTTTTATAAAAAGATATTTAAT
>JANMGN010000461.1:0-1879 GCA_031374645.1 Chitinophagales bacterium
TATTGCGCTCTATAAACCCGTGAGGTATTGAAGACCTCACGGGTTTTACCGTGGAAGTTCCGCCAAAATCATGGATGAATCATTATTTTTAATGCTCATGCCCAATAATTCCAGACTGATCAGGAATCATGACTTCAATAATTGCATCTTCATCTAAAATTACACATTGGCAAGCCAAACGAGATTGTAAAGTTGGATTCGTAGCACGGTCGATGAAATCTTCTTCTTTGTCAGAAAGTTCTTCGAGAAACATATCGCCACTTTGTACATATATATGACAAGTGCTGCAAGCGCAAACGCCACCGCAATTGTGATTCAAATGAATGTCGTGGTCTTCGGTCACTTCCAAAATCGAAATATCAGCAGAAGTTTCTACCGTTTTAGAAGGAATTTTTGAATTTTCAAAATTAAATTTTATAGTTGCCATTATAAGTTTTGCTTATTTTTAAATTTCCTGCAAAGCTACTTTGCTAAGAGCGTAAAACAAAGCCTTATTGAAAAAGTTTTACGAAAAACAATATTTTAGCCTCCAAAACGACAAATAAGAAAACAAAACGTTTCAATCTTTATTAAAAAACTACTTAATGATAAGCTATTTTAGCTGTACTAAAAAAGAAGAAATAACATTGCAAGATATTGATTTACAGTATTTTAGCTCGTTAAAACAGATAGAAAAATCAGTTTGGAATCAAGGTGCAGCACCCGATGATATATTTTTGCAGTATGATTATTTGTCGGTTTTAGAAAATTTCCCTTCTATAAATATGTCTTTTGCTTACATTGTTTTTTTTATAAAAAAAAATCCGATAGGCGTAGCGTATTTTCAAGTCAGTCCTTTTGATGCATCTTCGAGTATCAAAGATACGGATTCTACCAAATACTGGATAGCTAAACAATTGAAATTCAATGCTTTAATTATCGGAAATGCACTTTTGACAGGCGAACATGGTTTTTATTTTTCGGATTTGATAGAAAAAAAGGAGCAAGAAAAATTACTTTTACAAGCGATTGAAAAAGTACAAATCGAGTGTGAAAAAGAGCAGCGAAAAATTGCTTTCCAATTAGCAAAAGATTTTTATACGTCACAACTTTTTTTAGAAAAAGACAAACGCCACGCTGTTCCTTTTTCGCCTTCCATGATACTTGATTTGAAATCAGAATGGACTACTTTTGACGATTATTTAGCTGCTATGCTTACCAAATACCGTACCCGTGCAAAACGTGCTGAGAAAAAAAGGGAAGGCTTGAAAATGCTCGAATTAGATTTGCAATCTGTTGAAAATCAGCGTGTTAGAATGTACGAATTGTATAAAAAAGTAGCAGATAGTGCTGGTTTTAACTACACTTTTGTACATGAGAAGTATTTTATAGAAATGAAAAAAACATTTGGAGAATGTTTTAAGGTTTTGGGTTATTTTGAGCAAAACCATTTGGTTGGCTATTGCACGACTTTACATAATCACGATGAATTAGAAACAGGTTTTCTCGGTTTTGAAGACCAGTACAATGCTTCGCATCAAATTTACTTAAATTTTTTGTACGATATGATAAAAGTTGGTATCGAAAATCGGGTAAAAAAAGTTGTTTTTTCACGTACCGCCTTAGAAATAAAAAGCTCCGTTGGGGCAGAACCTCATCAAGTTTTTACGTATCTGAAACATCACAATCCAGCGATTAATTTTTTGATACCTTCCATAGCAGCACGGTTAGCGCCTCCGCCAGAATGGACACAGAGACATCCATTTAAAGGTAATGGTGTGGACTAAAAGAATAAAAATTTAAAAAAAAATTAATAAAATCGAATAAAAGTATTACATTTGTCTTATTAATTGCTGAAAATGACTGTTACAGAAAAATATATCAATCCTTTTACAGACTT
>JANMGN010000499.1:0-14201 GCA_031374645.1 Chitinophagales bacterium
AAATCTTAGTTTTTATTAAAAAAATAAATTAAAAGTATTATTGAAAAATAATAAATGTATCTTTGTTTTAGTATAAACATACAAAGGTAAAAAAAAGTTGTATGATTTAATAATTATTTTAAAAATAAATAATGTTATCATAATAAATATGAAAAAATCTTTTGAATTATTGTCACAACTTCTACCTTTGATAGAAGATTACGAGAAAAGCAATCCGAATTTGAGTGTTGAAGGTTTTTTAGTTTATTCCTATCAAAAAAACGAATACAAAGCAAAGGAAAAAGCCCTTGAAAATGAGCAAATACTACAAAATCAGTTGGGTTTTTATATGAATATGTTGTTTCGTTTTTTGAAAAATTACATCAAATTGGCACTTAAAGATTATACTGTTTCGACAATGGACGATTTTGCTTTTTTAGCAAGTATCAGCGGAGAAGTCAGTATTCGGAAAACAGATTTGATAAAAAACCACATGATAGAAATTCCATCGGGTATAGAAATTATCAAGCGACTGATTAAAAATGGTTTGGTCACGGAACACGCCGATCCAGACGATAAGCGTGCCGTTCGTTTGATGATTAGCGGAAAAGGGCGTGAAGAATTGTTTAGAACATTCGGAGCGATGAATCAAGTAGCTCAGACTTTGTCAGGAGATTTAACCTCTAACGAAATCTTTGAGCTGCATCATCTTTTAGAGAAATTAGCAAAACATCATCAGAAATTAGAAAAAAAAGGAGGAGAATAAGTCCCAAAACAAAATAAATTATTATTTTTGCTTCATTAAAGAGAAAACAAAACTATGCTGGTAAAAACATTTGGAAGTTCCGTTTATGGCGTGAATGCACAAACCATAACGATAGAGGTAAATACGGGTGGTATTCCGCAAACAGGGAAGATTGTAAATATGATTGTTGGTTTGCCTGATAAGTCAGTCAGCGAAGGTTGGCAACGCATTGAGGCAGCTATAAAAAATATAAAACTCGAATTTCAACGCTTACAAACAGTCGTAAATCTTGCTCCTGCCGACCTTAGAAAAGAAGGTGCTGCCTACGATTTGCCTATTGCAATAGGTTTTTTGGCAGCCACTCGCCTGATACAATGTACTGATTTAGAGCAATATATCATCATGGGAGAGCTTTCTCTTGATGGTACTATTCGGGCTATTCGAGGTGCTTTGCCGATGGCTATTCAAGCACGTCAAGAAAAATTTAAAGGTATTATTTTACCAAAAGAAAATGCTCGTGAAGCGGCTATTGTTAATAATTTGGAAGTATATGGCGCATCAAATTTGAGAGAAGTGGTAGATTTTTTGAATGGAAAAAAAGAAGCCATTGAAAAAGTAGAAGTAAACACGAGAGAAGAATTTTTTGAGCAACAAAATTATTACGATGTAGATTTTTCAGATGTGAAAGGTCAAGAAAATATAAAACGCTCTTTGGAAATAGCTGCGGCAGGTGGTCATAATGTAATTTTGATTGGTCCTCCTGGTGCAGGAAAAACAATGCTTGCACGACGTTTGCCTACGATATTGCCTCCTTTGAGCCTTTTGGAAGCACTCGAAACAACCAAGATACACTCTGTTGCAGGTGTTTTGCCAGGAAATACAGCTTTGGTAACGACACGTCCGTTTCGTGCGCCACATCATACGATTAGCGATGTTGCTTTGGTTGGTGGCGGTTCTAATCCTTCGCCTGGCGAAATTTCTCTTTCGCACAATGGCGTTTTATTTTTAGATGAGTTACCCGAATTTAAGCGTTCTGCTTTGGAGGTCATGCGGCAGCCTATGGAGGAGGGACAAGTGACGATTTCTCGTGCAAAAGTTTCGGTGGATTATCCTGCACGTTTTATGTTGATTACTTCGATGAATCCTTGCCCTTGTGGTTATTATAATCATCCTGACAAAGATTGTTTGTGCGGACCAGGTGTGGTAAAAAAATATTTGAGTAAAATATCTGGACCATTATTAGATAGAATTGATTTGCATGTAGAAGTTACGCCCGTGAGCTATGATGAATTGGCAAGTCAGCAACCTTCAAAATCTAATAGTAAAGAAATAGCGGCACGTGTGATAAAAGCAAGAGCGATACAAGAAAAACGTTTTGCGGATAAAAAAAATATTTATTGCAATGCGCAAATGTCTGGAAATAGCATCAGAGAAGTTTGTCAGATTAGTACAGCAGGACAAAATCTTTTGCGCCTTTCGATGGAAAGATTACAGCTTTCTGCACGTGCTTATGATCGTATTTTGAAAGTAGCGAGAACTATTGCAGACCTTGCTGAATGTGAAAATATCAAAGATGAGCATTTGGCAGAAGCGATTCATTTTAGAAGTTTGGATAGAGAAGGCTGGGCTGGATAAATCAATAAAAAAAAGGCAGCATCTAAAATTAGATGCTGCCTTTTTTTTATTTCACACAGAGAATTATACATTTTTCATTAAAATTCTATGCAAAAGCATGATTTGTCAGACGACATTTTACCTTTAGTATTTGCTGTATTTCATTAGAATCTACTTCGTAAGGTAAATAAACTTCCCCATTATCAGAAATTAAGCGCAAGCGCATCGTATTATTTCCTTGTTTGATTTGTTGCACTCGTTTTGCAACGACCACATCTGTCACGATGATATACACTTGATTGTCACGGATAGGTTCGTCACGTTCTATTGGCTCACAGACTACAATATCGCCGTTCGTAATTGTAGGTAGCATACTATCGCCACTGATTTCAAAAGCAGTCAAATTTCCTTCTAAACCTGGTATAGAAAATTTTTGGAGCGAATCCAAAAAGTGCCAATCGCCTGGGCGCATAGCGTAACCTGCCATTGCTTTTTGAGGAACAAGCGTAATATTGTTGCGCTCGTCTTCGCCTGTTTTTGCTGTCCGAACAGGAACGGTATTATATGTAAATACAGTACCTGATTTTCCAAAAATATAATTTGCATCTATATCATATAGGTTGCACAATTTAGTGAGGTGCTCCAATGCAATATTTAACTCTCCTTTCAGATAGTTTGAAATGGTAGGAGCGTCTGTATTAAGTTGTTCCGCCAATTCTTGTTCATTTTTAATTTTTTTGTTTTGAATTAAAGTGTCATAGACTTTGCGAAAACGTTGATTAGCAGTACTTTCTGTCAATTTAGTCATGATGCGATAGTGAAAAGGTTTATTAGTAAATTTATTTTTTAAACAAAAAATTTTATTAAATCATTGATAATCAAACACTTATGAAACAAACGAATTGTTTTTTATTTTTAATAATCAAATTATAGTACAAATATACAAACTTAAAACAAAAAATGCAACATAAAGTGCTGATTTTCTGCATTTTATTTTTAAAATAATTTTTATTTAAAAAAAATAACAAAAAAAGTTTGAAAATAATTTGTAATTATAAAACTTTTTATTGTATCTTTGTGGCATCATAAAACAATTAGATAAAACATATTATTTGGTTTTTTCTAATTCTAAACTAAACAAAATTATTTTCATTTCTAAAACTTACGCAAAATTATGGAAACGAAATACGCAATAGAGCAATACGCAGCACCAGAAAAATCTCCTGGATTAGTGGACTACGTAACAAGGTTTTTGGGTGCTTGCGCTCAACTTTGGATTTCTTTAAAATACCAATTTCATCAACTGACGCACGGTGCAGGTATCATAAAATTAGTAATCGTTTTTCTCTCGGTTTTTATAATTTTAAAAGGAACTGGCATTTGGAAAAGTCAATCGTTGTCGTTTGACACAGGAAATAGTAACGCTATTTTGGGATTTAGCCTTTCTCCTGCCGAACCTAATACCTTACGTGACATCAGCGTAAAAAACTATGTGGAGCGTTATGGGAAAATAGCTATCGAGGAGCGCAATCGCTATGGAATTCCAGCGAGTATCAGTATGGCGCAAGGAATTATTGAAAGCCGCTGCGGAGAAAGTACTTTGGCGGAGAAAAATAACAATCATTTTGGTATCAAATGTTTTTCACGCAATTGTGCAAAAGGACATTGTTCCAATTTTACGGATGACTCGCACAAAGATTTTTTTAGAAAATACAACTCTGATTGGGAAAGTTGGAGAGAACACAGCAAGTTGCTTTCGCAAGAGCGTTACAAGCCGCTGAAAGGTTATGGAAATGATTACAGCCGTTGGGCAAAAGGTCTTTCGGAACTCGGCTACGCAACCGATGATACCTACGCCGAAAAGCTGATAACAGTGATTGAACGCTATCATTTAGATGATTTGGACGACTAAATTAATTCTTTGTTCACATACTATGAGGAAGTTGAACATCGATTGTAAACACTATTGAAGTCTCCCGAAGCCTGTGTTCGTTTTAAAATGCAATTATGATATTTCATTACGAACCATTTAATTTAATTTTTTAAAAGCTCGTTTTTTTGCGACACAGGTTTTCGGGTTTTTTTGTTTTAAAATATTTTACATTCCATACCTAACTACACACAAGTTATTGATTATAAACAAGTTATAAACAAATTATAAAACTTAGATTATGGTAAAATATTTAATTACATTATTTGTGATGTGCATTGTTTCGACTTTGCTTTATCAGCAGCCTGCTTGTAATGCTGCAAATGGAAAGCTGATTGCTGTTCCTAAAAATAGTCAAAAAGCACCTTTTGCAAAACTCGGAAAAGAAATTCGAGCAGCTCGTTTGGAAAATAATTGGTCAGAAAATACTTTGGCAACTCTTATCGGGATTTCTGATGATGAATTAAATCGTATTGAAACGGGTAAACAAATTCCCAGCAAAGAAAAACTGTACAAAATAGAGGAAGTTTTAGAAAGAACTTTTGAAATGGAGTAGGGTGGATAATTAAAAATTAAAAATTATGAATATAAATGCTTCATAATCAATTGATTATAAAGATGGTATAGTCCTCAAATTTTGTCATTTCTCGACCTTCTTACCATAGGTTTTCTCATATTAGTCTGAATTCGTGAAAATCGTTGCAAAAGAGCAGCGATTTTTTTTTTGCCTATTTCTAAATTTTTTTTATCTGATAAATTTCTTTTTAAATACCGTTTTATTACCAGATTTATCTTCCGCTTCAAGGATTAATTCGTGTTCTCCGCTTGCAATACGACCGTCAAAATAATAGGTCAAAGTAGGCGATTTTACATCATTTTCAAGTAAAATCCATTGGTTATCAACGGTTGCTCTCCAACGTAGTCCGTTTTTACCTGTTTTTATATTATCGCTTACTCGAAAACTCATACGGCTCTCATTTTGCATATTTTCGCTAAAACGAACCGCCTTTATACTTGGTGCAGTCGTATCTGCCATCATCAAATACGTCCCAAAAACATTATTTTTGCCTACTAAAAAGTCGCCTTGCCAAGTATTTCCACAAAACAAAATATCGCCATCGCTTTCTTTAAATCCTATGAATAATTTACCTTGTAAAGAATCTGGAATAGGTTTATTTGGCTGTATTTTCACATCAAAACTACTATGAACAGGTGTTGTGCTTTGGTGCAAACGATACAAAGGCGAAAATACCAAATTGTTAGTGCTATTGCTTTGGTCAAAAGTTATGTTGAGCGTTTCGTACAAACATCCGTAAGGGAAAAATGCCGAAAAACCATTGCTTTCAAATTGATTATCAGCGTTATAAGATAATTTTTTTGCAAAAGAACGCTCCGTATTTGCTACCGTAGTATTTCCTCTGCGAAGATAAAACGTAAGCGTATCAGGATTAAGATTTGCATCTTTTGAAACTATCATTACCTCACTGATTTGTTGTGGATAGAGATTTAAAACGCCATCATTTTGCAAATTAGTATAAGCTGAAAGTTGATTGCCAGGCAAACGGTAACAACGATTAAAATATCCGCCGCCGCTACTTTTTTCACGGTAATCTATGTGTGCATTGATGTAACGAGTTTCATTAAAATCTATTTTTTCAACGTTGAAATTATACATCAAATTCTCATCTTGGTAAAGCGATAATTCATAAACACCGTTGGTGTTATCTGACCAATTCGCTGTATCAAATGTTTTTATTGCCAAACCAATGTGGTCTGCATTTACGTCAATCGTATCGCTTTCGATAGTGTAAGGCGAGTCCGCTGGTGGTGGCGTATAGATGGTTTTATATTTTGTTTTTTTTCCTTTCTTAATTTTTATTTTAGTTGTTTTTCCTTTTGGGCGCAAGTTTATTTCTCGTGACGAAATCATATTATGCTCATTATCAAGCGAATAGATTTTCATTTCATAAAATTTTGGACTTTTATCATCTGGAACATTAAAACCAAATAAAAGTGGATTTAATCCTTTTCCTGTGTTTGTTTCTCTGATTTCAAAATGCAAATGCGTGCCTTGTGAGCCGCCTGTATTTCCCATCATACCTATTTGTTGTCCTTTTTTTACAAAAAAACTTCCTACACTTGGCTCGATAGAAACCTCAAAACTTTCATTGGCATACTGGTTTGCTTTCGCATATTCATTAAGGTCGTTTGTGAAATCGTCGAGGTGTCCATAGAGCGTTGTATAGCCGTTGGCGTGCGTAATTTGTAGCATTTTTCCATAACCATACGCCGAAATAGCAATCCGAGAAATATAACCGTCAGCAGAAGCGAAAATTGGCTCACTGACGCCACTGCGTTCAGGGCGAATATCTAAACCGCCATGAAAATGATTGGGGCGCAACTCTCCAAAAGTTCCTGTTACTTCTATGCTGTGATTGACTGGCGATGCAAAATAATCACGTGGATAATTGTTTTCTATTGAAAAATAAGGCTTCGAAAAAGAGCATAAGCTCAAATAAGCCATCATTACTATTATTTTTTTTGTCATAATCATTTTAAGAATCCCAAAGATTAAGGAGAATTACTTTATTTTACCGAAACACTCGTCATCATATCGCCCATTTGCATCTTATGCACAATGTCCATACCAGAAGTTACTTTGCCAAAAATAGTGTAATTGCCGTCAAGATGTAAAGCTGGTGCGTTGCTGATAAAAAATTGAGTACCTTCGGTATGATTTCCTGAGGAAGCCATACCGACCAAACCTTCATTGTCCCAATGTGTTGCACTTAGTTCTGAACGAATAGTGTAATCCAATGCACCATAACCGTCGCCACGAGGACAGCCGCCTTGTATCACAAAATTACTTACGACCCGATGAAAATTTTTGCCATTAAAAAATCCATTATTTGCCAATTGTATAAAATTAATAACAGAACCAGGCGATTTATCTTTGAATAATTCTATCACAAACGTTCCGTATTTTGTAACAACTGTTGCCTTCGGTATAGCTGGATACGAAGCCAATAATTTCCAATCTATGGGCTGATTGTAAGTTGGTTTTTTAGGCTCAGTGACAGTAGCATTAAAAACGTCAATCGTTTTTTGCAACTCGTTCCAAGTTTCTATATCTTTTGGTATTTTGAGTTTATTTTGTGCATTTGTCAAAAAAGTTTTGTCTAACATTTTGGCATAAAAATACTGGTAACCCATACTTGGCGTACGTAAGCCGACAGCTGCTTCTGCTACCATACCTACATCTCCAATATCCAATGCTTCTAAAAAATATTGGAAAAAAGTCACTCTAACAGTTTGTGCTCCTGCACCATAGACTTTATAAAAAGAAGGATTAGCAGCCATTTCGCCCAAAATCGATACGGTAGATGTCCTAACAAAAGGAGATTGTGTAGCGTAGCCGTTTTCCTTTATAAATTTGTAATTCCAGCCAAACTCCGAAAGCGCACGTAATATTTCTACTTTTTCTTGTGGATTATTGGTCTGTGAAAATTTTCTAACAATTTCAGCATTCACAATTCCCTTTGTATTTTGCATAAAAGGAGAAATATAACGATTGGTAGCACGGTACATCTTCAATTGAGTTGTTGGGCTTAAAGTAGTATCTTTTGCCAAAGCCCAATAAATAACCGCAGCATCTTTTTCGTTTCCGTGTTCCAAATGGTACTGCGCAGCAGCACTTGCAATGTGCTGATTGGGGTCACGCAAATAATTTGCAATTACAGGCTGTACATAATAATAACTGTAATTTCCCAATGCGTTTATTGCCGCAACTTTTACACGATAGTCACTTTCTCGCCCCAACTGATTGATAAGTGAATACATAGTCGTAATATTTTTTGCTTTGCCCAACGCCTTTGTAAGTGCCATACGAATACGGTAATCCGTTTCGGTACTCATCATGGCAGAAAGCGAAGATGCCTGCACGCTATCAATTGTAATGTCTTTTGCTCTTGCCAAATAATTAGATGCTACCAGACGTACTTGATTCGGATAGCGACTACTTCCTGCGTAGCTAATCATTTTTTGAGTTCCTTCGGGAATAGTAATGCCTCGTGTAAGATAGCGATATACAGCAAAACATTGCGCTTCGAGTAATGTCGTATCTGTGGTTTTGTAGGTAGAAATTCCTGCTAATAATTTTAAATAACGTGCAGGTGCGCATTTGCCAATTGCTTCGAGAACTGTTCCTAACGCTTCAGGGCTATAATTTTGCACATCATCGGTGTTATTCATTTGCTGAAAAGCACCCAATAAAGCATTTGTGGACGTACTATCTCCAATTTGACCGATTGCAAAAGCTGCTGCAATGCGTACTTTTTGCACATCATCTTTGAGTAATGTTTCTAAACCTACCAATGCTTTTTTATCTTTTACGGAGGAAAAAGCTTGTGCTGCTAAAAAACGTAATGTCGGGTCTTGACTTTTAAAATAGGAAGTCAAACTATCTGTAAGAAGCTGATCTTGAAAGATATATAATTTTTTAATGTTCGGATTCGTAAAATCTATCGCATTAATGTCCGTTTGTTTTTCTTCGGAAGAAGGTGGGACACAAGCATATACACTTGCGAGTATCAATACTATAAAGTAAAAAAAGTAGTTTTTTCTCATTATTAAAAAATAGTAACTAAAAAAATTGTGCTGACAAATACATTGTCAGCACAAAATTACAATAACTTTTCGATTTTTAGTAAATTTTATCTTCTTCCTTATTTTAAAAATGGCTTAATTTGTTCGTATAGTGCTTCTTTTTCACTTGGCCTTTTGGCATCTGGAACAACTATTTTGCCTTCGGTATCTATAATAAGATAACGAGGAATAGTGAATGCTCCTGTATCATCTATTGCGAAATGACTACGAATATCTGCAATCAATGCTGGGCTGGCACGAATATGGTGTCCTGTCAAATTATAAAATCCTATGGCATCTTCCCATGCTTGATTTTTATCTGCTTTGTCTATGGAAATATATAGTTTTTCTAGACTTTTTCCTCGTGCAAAATTTTCTAAATCACGCTTGTATCTAAATTCTTCTTTACAAGGTGCGCACCACGTTGCCCATAAATCTACATAAACTACTTTACCCCTAAATATAGAAAGTAAATGGTCAATCGTTTTTATACTATCTTGATTGTCAATAAGATAGGTAGATTCTAAAAAATCTAAATCTTCTGGTTTACCATCCATCGCATCAGCGATTGGGCGTATCACGGGCGTTAGGTATTGTATATAATGACTGTTCGGATAATCTTTGTAAAATCGGTTATAGATAGACACCAGAGAAGGTTGTTTTTGTCCCTGCATCGCTTCTTCGTGTATCATATCTGCCAAAGTTGCTTCTAATGCTTTGCCTTTAAAATTTTGACGAATGAGTTGCTCTATTTCAAAAATATTTTCGCCTTTTTTAGTATCCAAACGTGTTATGTCTATTTCTTTTTTAAAAGAAGCCTTATACCAATCGATGTATTTGTCTGTAAAATCATGATACCAATAACTTGCAAGTGCATCATCATTATTGAGTTTTTCGGCTGCAATATTTCTATCCCAAGTGGCAGCCCATACCGCATCGAAAGGACTTGTTTTGTCTTTTAAACTTTGACGATATGCGCTGATTGTCAAGGAGTTAAACAAAGAAGCGTGGTAATATCTAATGTCGTTAAAAATAATTTTATAAGAAGGTAAAAGTGTATCTAATTTGTTTGCAAGTGTAAAATTTTGGAGTTCGGTAAGCTCCGTATTGCGCATTTTATTTATTTTATAATCTACTATTGCACCACTAAATTCGTCCAGAAGATTTCGTTCCGTAGGTGTATCGAGCACGCCAGAAAAATACTTTTCTCTATTGAGTTTGGTATTGATAAACTGATTAAGTGTAGCATTTTTACCGAAATATTGGATTTCGGTCGGTTTTTCTAAATCTATAAAAACGCTATCTATTTCATTGGGTGCAATGATAATTCTCCAAAATGCTTTGTTACAGTAAAAAGGAACAAAAGCAACCGTATCTGTGATGATATTGATAGAAAAATTACCCTGAGTATCGGGTTGCGATTCAGCATAGCCACTCAAAAAAAAGTTGCCATGTACAGGCACGATGTAAGTCACTGGAATGCCTGAGCCATTTGCTATTTTTCCTTTGAGTGTCGCTTGCGCATTTGTCTTTACATTAAAAAAAATACATATAATGGCGATGAAAAAAAGAGAATACTTCATTTTTATTCTTTTATGGATTAAGTTTATTGTTGAAAATAATAAAACGCAAATACTTTAGTTTTGGTATTTTATAAGAATTTACATTATTGCTTAAAAAAACTATTAATTCGTTGCTTATTTAATATAACCAAGGCGCAAAACTAAAAATTTTCGTTGGCTTTTTTATTTTTTAAACAAAAAAAATAAGGACTACCCAATAACATTGAATACCCCTTATTTTTTTAGACTGAGTTTTTATTTTTTAAAAGCCAGAACCATCTTTTTTACCTCTTTCCACGGCATAATTTGCGATTTTTTTACCAGCTTCTAAGCCTTTATCGCAATCAAAACGATAGTGAATCATACCATAAATGCGAGACTCTGATGCTTGTTTTGCTTTTTCATTCATATTAGCCGTTTCCGAAGGGAAAATATAACTCAATACGCCAGCAGCAGCAGCAGAAAATGTAGAGTGACCCGATGTATAAGAAGGGAAGTTTGGTACACCAACTGTTGTTTTGATGCGGCTATCCACTTGTTGCGGACGTGGGATATAGTAAAAATACTTGGTTTCCCAACAGCTAATACCAGCATCTTGTATAGCAGTTCCCATGAGTGCCAAAGTACGTGCCGTACGTACTTCGCTGTAACGATTGTCAAAACACAAGTTAGCAGCGATGCGATGCCAGTGACCAGGAGGCGTATAAGAACCTGCGCCATCTGACCAGAAATTGGCGATGCGTGCTTGTTCACGAGTTTGTTTTTTAGAAATGTCTAACAATTCGTTGAGTGCAGCAGTAAAGTCTGCACTACCAACTACGGGCGGCATCGCAGGACGAACTATTGCCAAATCTGCTTTTACCATATTCCAAGTCGCTACGTTGCCGTAAGTAGGCAACATCGGTGGACGTGCTGGGCTTTCTTGACTAACCCAAGTTTCTGTTACGCCTAATTTTTTAGCGTTTTCAATCATAGTAGCAGTCATCGTTTGGTTATTTGCTGTACCCATACCGTCTGTTTTTGCACGAGCCATGATTTTTGCTCCAACGGCTTTTCCCAAGGCATCGCCAGAAACGACTTCGCTTTCTACATTCATACCTGCCCAATAACGTGCATTTTCACATTCTGCCAGTTTTTGGTCTATGTAAGCAACTTCCAAAGGAAACATTGCTTTCAAAATCACACTCGAAACACCTGCAACAGTCGCTTCTTGTGAAGGGTAAGTCGTTGCATCGCTTACTGGTAATAAAGCACGTACCGAAGCATCATTTTTAGACACTCCTTTGCGCTTGTATTCTTGACCGTAATGATTTGCCAACACAAGTGCATCGTACTGCGCAACACTCAAATACGCCAATGCACGAGCTGCATAAGGCGGATTTGCAAATGGGAATTTTGGATAATAGTTAGGGTTCGCCTTAGAACTATCAGCATTAGGAACTGGATACGTTCCATCAGCATTAGCGGCTGGCGGAATATTGTATTTTGCACACAACTCCCGAGCGATTTCGTTCCAGCGATATACCGATCCTGCGCCCCAATAAGCCACAGCCGTTTGTTGCTCAGTAGTAACTGCGCCAATAGTTGTTTTTAATTTATCAACCTCAGCTTTGTACTCTGCCGAAGTGATGTCTTTTGCATCAGCAACTGTTACATCTGTTGGTGCTGTGAGTACAAAAGTTTTCCAAGTACCAGATTTTACGTCCAAATCAGCTACAACGTAAGCATCTTTTGTAGGTTCTTCTATGGTTTTGTTACAAGCGTAAAATGCTGTTAATGAGATGATTATGATTGCTAAAAATATATTTACTTTTTTCATTTTTTTTTAGTTTAAATACGGATTTGCCTTTTTTCAAAATGGTAAAATCCTATTGTTATAATTACTTGATTATTATTTCGTTGGTGTAGTTTCTGTTTTTGCAAAATTGAATTGGTATGTTACGCCAGCCATATACATTAGGCTTTTTCCAACGTTCAATCCTTTTAATGTTTGCGCTACATTAGCCATTACGCCAATATTTTTGTATTGGTATTTGGCATAAAAACCAGCGTTTGTTGTTTGCATATTATTGGTAGGAAAAGGCATGTCATTACGACGTATATTATCGCCATTTACACAAGCAAAAGTGGTCAAATTAGCTTCTAATTGTAAGCCATTTTTCATAAAACCTAAACGAACTGCTGCATCAGTAGCATTTGGTATTGCTACTTGATTGCTGTTGTATAATTTACCATTTGCCTGATAAGAATCTCTATCTATGGTAATATTGCTACGCAAATTGTACGCATAGCTACCTGCCAAATACAAACCTATTTTGTGTTTGTAGTTTGCAATCAAACGACCCGTAGCTGTTTTGCTTTGTAAACCGATTGACATTGGTAAAAAATCAGGCACGTAATTGCCTACTGGAATAGACCCTCCAACTACTGCATTGAGTGAAAAACCTTTTATGTCAAAGGCTTTGTACTTCACAAAAGCCGAAATATCTTGTAAACCTTTTTGACCAGCCAGATTACCAGCAGTATTATGCGTAGTCATGTAAGGTAAATTCACGATAGCATTTAATTTATCAGTAATGCCATAAGCAGCCATAATACTAAATGACTGTGTTGTATTTTTCCCGATGTTCAAATTTTCACGTTGAAGTTCGCCTTCCCAGTATTCTTTCCAAGACGTATTGCCATATATTGCTGCCATACAAAGGCTTTTTTTAGGCATATAAATCGCATCAGTTGGCATCTGAGCGTTTGTATTTTGTATAAAAAATAGTATAATTGCTATAAAAAGTAGTATTTTTTTCATCTTTAATAAACGAAGTTTGTGCTTGCGCTCGAAAGGAACACAGCAAGTGTATTATTTAGGTTTTTACCCAAACAAAATAGAAAATATAGTAAAAAAATTATGAATTTTAACTCTAAAATAGTTTTCGAGTTTTTAAGTAAGGTCTGAAAAGACCTTTTATAGGTATGTATTACACTTGTGGCGGTGGTGTAAGAAGGGAAAGCAAAGGATTAGAAAATGATAAAGAAATGTCTTTATACTGTGTTAATGAACCTTCTATGATAGCCCAATTTTCGCTTTGGATAATTGGTGTTTTTGCTGGTAAAAAAACTTTTACAATATCGTCAAGAGATATTGCCATTTTTTTTGCGGGTATATTTTTTTCTGTGGCTTCGGTAGCTACAATAGATTTTACTGCATTACTCAACGCATCGAAACGTTCCCGAGCAGAAAGGTTATTTTGTAATTTTAAATACAAAGTATCATTAGAAATACGTTTTTCTATAATGTTGTAAAAATGCCCTTCGTAGTTGCAAGTATTCGTAGCGTTTTCTTGAATTTCACTCGCTCCGCTATGATAAGGAATGGGTAAATAGGATTTTACTTCTATTATTTCGGCTTCATTTTGGCTCACAACTTCGTTGTTCGCTTGCTCGAAGCGAACTGCGTTTGCCAAAGGTTCGGCTACCTTATAAGCAATAAGCGCAAGAAGTATTATGATAAAAAGATGTTTCAACGGAATTTAATATTTATAAATCTAATGCAAATATATACGTTATTTATATAAAAAAACAATTTTTGCAAATAAAAAATAAAATTGACCTAATAATTATTGTCTTTTTTCTATTGTTTATATATAGCAATATGTGTATTGTGACTTTTTTGATCTGTTTTTGATTTGTATGTTCTTGAAAGTTAGTATATAATACCAATAGGATCCAATAC